>NZ_CFIFWG010000008.1:0-33118 GCF_984466335.1 Roseitalea sp.
AGCCCATTGGGCGTTCAGCAGGTCGAGACGAAGAGGGGCTTCAAGATTGCTCAGCTGCACCATCGCACGATGGGAGCTGATGCTCGCAAGCGAGAGCGGATCGAAATCGCTCGGCCGCCAGCAGATGTGCGGAAAAGCGCGCGCCAGCGCGGCGGCATGCTGGCCGGTCCCACTGGCCAGCTCCAGAGCATGTCCGCCGACCGCGATCGGAGAGACAAGACCATCCATCGTCTCGACGATCGATGCTTGGTTGCGTTCGGCGGACGGCGAAAACATGCGTGCATCGCCCTCGTCGGCGGGCGACCAACTCCATGGTGGGGGGGAATTTGTGTTCATCGGATAAGCGATAGCATGACGTCCGCCCGTGGCCCAGACGGGTTAAGCCCATTTGGTTTGCCATGAAACCCTTCGCCGATCTCCTCGACGCACTCGTCCTGACGCCGTCGCGCAATGCCAAGCTGCGGTTGATCGTCGACTATATCGGGTCAACGCCGGACCCCGATCGCGGCTATGCCATCGCGGCGATCACGCGCGATCTCGACATCCCCTCCGTCAAGCCGGCGATGATCCGCGCGCTGGCCGCCGAACGCGTCGATCCGGTGCTGTTCGGCCATTCCTACGATTTCGTCGGCGATCTGGCCGAGACGGTAAGCCTGATCTGGCCCGTTTCCCCTCATGGCGAGCCTGTCGAAGCACGAGGGGAAACCGCAAGCGCGCCCCTTCGACAGGCTCAGGATGCGGGCCTGCGGGACGCAGCGGGTGAGGGGCAAACCGACCTCTCCCTCGCCGCCATCGTCAAAACATTGCAGAGCGCCTCCCGCGCGGACGGCCCCAAGCTGGTCGAACGCTGGCTCGACGCGCTCGATGCGCCCGGCCGCTACGCGCTTTTGAAGCTGATCACCGGCGGCATGCGCGTCGGCGTCTCATCGCGCCTCGTCAAGCAGGCATTGGCCGATTACGGCGGCAAGGACATCGCGACGATCGAAGAGCTCTGGCACGGCCTCCAAATCCCCTACACCGACCTGTTCGCCTGGCTCGACGGCACCGGCGACAAGCCCCAAGGCGCCATCGCGCCCTTCCGGCCGGTCATGCTGGCCAATCCGACCGATCTTGAAGACCTCGCCCGCCACGATCCGGCCGCCTATCTGGCCGAATGGAAATGGGACGGCATCCGCGTCCAGGCAACCTGCGAAGGCGGCGTGGCGCGCGTCTATTCGCGCACGGGCGACGACATTTCCCGCGCCTTCCCCGACCTGCTGGCCGCGATGGATTTCACGGGCGCCATCGACGGCGAACTGCTCGTCGGCCGCTTCGAGGACGGCGCGCTCCGCGCCGGCCCCTTTTCGGACCTTCAGCAGCGGCTCAACCGAAAGACCGTCCCGGCCAGGCAGCAGGCGACGTTCCCGGCCTTCCTGCGCGCCTACGATCTGTTGCAGGAAGGCGATGAGGATCTGCGGCCGCTGCCCTTCCAGGCACGCCGCGCGCGGCTCGAAACCTTCGTTGCGCGCCTGCCGGCCGACCGGTTCGATGTCTCCGCGCTCGTGCCGTTCAAGAGCTGGGACGAGGTGGCCGCGATGCGCAATGCGCCGCCCGAGCCGGTGATCGAGGGGCTGATGCTCAAGCGCGGTGATTCGGCCTATGTGCCCGGACGGCCGAAGGGCCCCTGGTTCAAGTTCAAGCGCGATCCTTACATCGTCGACGCCGTTCTGATGTATGCCCAGCGCGGCCATGGCAAGCGCTCGTCCTTTTATTCGGACTATACGTTCGGCGTCTGGACCGGCGAGGCCGACGATCCGGCGCTCGTGCCCGTCGGCAAGGCTTATTTCGGCTTCACCGACGACGAACTCAAAAAGCTCGACAAATATGTCCGCGACAACACGATCGAGCGCTTCGGCCCGGTACGCGCGGTGCGGGCCGAGCCGGACCATGGGCTGGTGCTTGAGGTGGCGTTCGAGGGACTGAACCGCTCGGCGCGGCACAAATCGGGCGTCGCCATGCGCTTTCCGCGCATCTCAAGGCTGAGATGGGACAAGCCGCCCCACGAGGCCGATCGGCTGGAGATGCTGGAGGCGCTTCTCGATCAGAGCGTGGCGGGCGCGAACTCGCTCGCCACATGATACAGCAGCGCATGGCGCCGCGCCAGCGCGTCGAGGTCGCGCGAATAGCCGCCGCCGATCACGCCGCAAACCGGAATGCCGCGCGCCCGGAAATGGCTGATCACCATGCGCTCGCGCTGCTCGATGCCCCGGTCGGTGAGCGCCAGCCGGCCGAGCCGGTCCTCGCCATGCACATCGACGCCCGCATTGTAGAAAACGATGTCCGGCGCCCGCACGCGGGCGCGCAATTCCTCCAGCACCAGCGCCAGCGTCTTCAGGTAGGCTGCGTCCTGCACCCCGTCCGGCAGGCCGAGGTCGAAATCCGATGCCGGCTTGCGCACGGGATAGTTTTTTTCGGCGTGCACCGAGGCAGTGAAGACGCGTGGTTCTTTGGCGAATATCTGCGCCGTTCCGTCTCCCTGGTGCACGTCGAGGTCGAGAACCAGCGCGTTCGCGATCTCCCCGCCCGCAAGCAACAGGGAAGCGGCGACCGCCACGTCGTTGAAGGTGCAAAAGCCCGCCCCTTGCGCGTGGCGCGCATGATGGCTGCCGCCGGCCGTGTTGCAGGCAATGCCGTGTTCGAGCGCGAGACGGGCGGCCAGCACGGTGCCCGCGGTCGCGCACTGGGCGCGCAGCGACGTCCGTTCGGTCACCTTGAAGCCGATCTCGCGCTCGATGCGCTCGGGAACGTCGAAGCCGTAGACCTGATCGACATAGGTCGCCTCATGGGCGCGCTTGACCCAGTCGCGCGGCGCCGGAGCGGGCACGATGAAGGTGCCGGGCGCGGCCAGCCCGTCCTCGATCAGCCTCTCGGCGAGGCGGCGATATTTGCCCATCGGGAAACGGTGTCCGGGGTCGAACAGCGCGTCATAGGCGGGATTGTGCAGGATCGGCAGCGTCATGGACGGGCAAGGTAAGCGCCCGGCCGCCCAATTCAAACCGCCGGCGATCGTATCGTCTGAACAATCGCCGGCTTGCCGGCCCGCGGACGATCGGGCAGGGCGGGGCCATGACCGCCCCCGACGCGCAGCCCCCGCCCGCAGGCTTCATCGTCACCCATCGCACGGTGCTGGCCATCGCCGCGCCGATGACGCTCGCCTATCTGACGACGCCGCTGCTCGGCATCGTCGACACGGCCGTCGTCGGCCAGTTCGGCGAGGCGGCGCTGATCGGCGGGCTCGCCATCGGCGCGATCGTCTTCGACATCGTTTTCGTCATCTTCAACTTCCTGCGCATGGGCACGACCGGCTTCGTCGCGCAGGCGGTCGGGCGGGGCGATGCCACCGAGCAGCAGGCCGTGTTCTGGCGCGCGATCCTGATCGCGCTGGCCGGCGGGCTGGCCCTTTTGCCGCTCGCCCCGCTGATCCGCGAGGCCGGCATCTGGGCGATGGCGCCGGGGGACGCGGTCGCCGAGGCGATGCGGACCTATGTGACGATCCGCTTCCTCGCCGCGCCCTTCACGCTGATCAACTATGCGATCCTGGGGCTTCTTCTGGGCCAGGCGCGCGCGGTGGCCGCCCTGATCGTGCAGTCGCTGATCAACGGCATCAACATCGTCCTGTCGATCGCGCTCGGCCTGTGGCTGGAATGGAACGTGGCGGGCGTCGCCTGGGCGACGGTCGCCGGCGAGGGCGTGGTCGCCATCGGCGCGCTCGTCTGGCTGTGGCGCGGCTTCGACCGGCGGCGGGCGCCCTCGCGCGGCCGCATCCTCGACCGGCCCGCCTTCCTCGCGCTGATCGTTCTGAACCGGGACATCATGATCCGGTCGTTCGCGCTTCTGGCCGCGTTCGCGCTGTTTGTGCGCATCGGCGGACAGTTCGGCGCGGTGACGCTCGCCGCCAACGCCATCCTGATGAACTTCTTCTTCATCGCCAGCTACTATCTGGACGGCTTCGCCGTCGCCGCCGAACAGCTTGTCGGCCGTGCCGTCGGCGGGCGCCAGCGGCGCCCCTTCCGGCGCGCCGTCGCGCTGACCGCGTTGTGGGGCTTCGTTCTGGCCGGGGTGACGGTGCCGATCGTTCTGGTGGCGGGCGGCTGGCTCATCGACGTCATGACCACGGCCGGCGATGTGCGGGCGCAGGCGCGCATCTTCCTCGCCTGGGCCGCGCTGACCGCCCTTTCCGGCGTCCTCGCCTTCCAGATGGACGGGGTCTATATCGGCGCGACCTGGTCGGCCGACATGCGCAACATGATGCTGGTGTCGCTCGCCGCCTTCGTCGCCTGCGGCTACGGGCTGACGCCCGCCTTCGGCAATCACGGCCTGTGGTTCGCGCTCAACCTGTTTCTCGGCCTGCGGGGGCTGACCCTGCTCGCCCTTCTGCCGTCCCGCGCCCGGCGCACCTTCGGCTGAGGCTGGAGCGTTTTCAGCGAAAGTGTATGCGGTTTCGCGGTTCGAAAACGCGACGAATCAAAGAGATAGAGCGCTTCCCGTGAACTCCGATTCACGGGAAGCGCTCTATCGCGGCGGCAAGGGACGCAACGCCCAATCGTCGACCGTCCGGTCGCGCAGGGCGCCGATCGCGGCGGCGCCACGGCGGTCGAGCGCCTCCGACAGGCCCGTGCGGATGCGTCGCGCGATCGCCGGCCCCCGATAGATCATGCCGGTATAGAGCTGCACCAGATCGGCGCCCGCCTCGATCTTGGCCAGCGCCGTCTCCGGCCCGTCGACGCCGCCGACGCCGATCAGCGCCAACGCCGGCCCGGCGCGCCGGCGCGTCTTGGCGAGCAGGATCGTCGAGCGTTCGAAAAGGGGCCTGCCGGACAGCCCGCCCGCCTCGCCCGGATCGACGCCAAGGCCGGCGCGCGACAGGGTCGTGTTGCCGACGATGATCCCGTCAATGGCCTTGTCCGTCACCTCGGCGACGATGCCGTCAAGTTCCGCCTCGGTGATGTCGGGGGCGATCTTGAGGAAAATCGGCACGCGGCGGCCCGTCTCCTCGGTCCGGCGCGCGCGCGCCTCGCCCACCCGTGCCAAGAGATCGCAAAGCCGGTCGCGCGCCTGAAGATCGCGCAGGCCCGGCGTGTTCGGCGAGGAGATGTTCACCGTGAAATAGGAGGCGAGCCGATAGAACCGGTCGATCCCGGCGACATAATCGGCCGCCTTGTCGTCCGTATCCTTGTTGGCGCCGATATTGACGCCGACGATGCCGGCGGGGCGCCGCGCTTCGAGCCTGCGCCAGGCCGCATCGTGGCCCTGATTGTTGAAGCCCAGCCGGTTGATGACGGCCTCGTCTCGGGGCAGGCGGAAGACGCGCGGCCCGGGATTGCCGGCTTGCGGCCGGGGCGTGACGGTGCCGACCTCGGTGAAGCCGAAGCCGAGCCGCAAAAGCGCGCCCGGCACCTCGGCATTCTTGTCGAAACCCGCCGCCACGCCGACCGGGTTGGGCAGGGCCAGGCCGGCGACCGTGACGGCAAGGCGCGGATCGGCATCGGCGGCGAAGGCGGGCAGCATTGCGGACTTCAGCGCCCCGAGCGCCAGCCCGTGGGCCGTTTCGGGACCGAGGCGAAACATCAGCCAGCGGCCGAGCCGCCCGGTAAGCGCCTCCGGCATCAGCCGCCCATGTCCGGGAACAGGTGCGCGCCGCCCGACCCGAGCGGCAGCGGCCGGACCCAGACGACATGGGCCAGATCGAGCGGGGCGTAAAGGTGCGGGAACAGCGCGCCGCCGCGCGATGTCTCATATCTGAGCGCCTCGCCGAGCGCTGTCGCGTCCACGGCGACCAGCAGCAGCCCGTCCCGGCCGGCAAAGTGCCTGGCCGCGGTCTCGGGCGCCTGTTCGGCGGTCGAAAAATGGATGTAGCCGTCCTCGACGTCGACCGGAGCGCCGGTAAAGACGCCCGCAGCCTCGGCATCGGCCCATTGCGCGCGCGTGGCGATCTTGTAGACCCGTTGCGTCATGGCGTCGGTTTAGACCGATGCGGTGGGCGGCGAAAGGGCGGGGCAAGGCATGGCGGAGCTTGTCCACCGGCCATCACATTTCCCGCGCATTATGGTGGCAGGCATCATCGAAAGCGGGCGTTGCCGGGGAGATCGATCATGAGACATGTTTTCAAGGCGGGTGGCCGCGTGGTGGGCGCCGGCCTCCTCGCCGCTGTGACGGCGGGCGGTCCCGCCACCGCCGAGCCGGGCCGTTACGTGATGGAGCCGGTCGAGGGTGGCTTCGTGCGCATGGACACGCGGACCGGCGAAATGTCGGTATGCGCGTTCGAGGGCGGGGATGTCGTCTGCCGGCGGGGCGCGGACGAGCGCGACGCCTTCTTGGAGGCGCTCGACCTGCTTGAGGCGCGCATCGGCGTCCTGGAGCGGCGCCTCAATGGCGGCGCGGGGGCGGCGATCGCCCGCCAGGGTCTGCCCGATCCGGAGGAATTCGAGCGCGGCCTTGGCTATATGGAACAGTTCATGCGCCGCTTCATGGGCGTTCTGGACGAGTTCGAGGGCACGCCGGACAGGACCTGACGGTTTCAGGCGGCGGCCGGCTCGGCCAGGACCCGCTCGATGATCGCCAGGACGGCCGCGCTGTCCGAAAGCGGCATGAGCGGATGGCCGGTCTCTCCCCGCCGCACCGCCGCCTGAACCGCCACCGCCTGGAAGTCGAGCCCGCGCGAGGGGCGGGGAAAGGCGATGCGCCTTCGGCCGGGAAGCGGCAGGCGCCGCGCCAGCCTTTCGCCGGGCGCGCGCGGGTCCGGGACGGCATCGCGCGGCGTGTCCCAAAGCGTCAGCGACGGGCCGGCGAGGAAATGGCGATCGATGCGCAGCGTGCCCGTTGCGCCATGGATGACGAAATCGTTGCGCCCCTCGCCCGCGCGGGTCCCGGCGAAACCGACCGACACCGCAACGGGCACGCCGCCGCACGTCAGCGTCAGTTCCGCTTCGATGTCGACGCCGGTCGGCGCGGCGATCCACCGCGCCTCTTCCAGCACCGGCGCACCAAGCAGGAAACCGGCGACCGAAAGCGGATAGACGCCCAGATCGCGCAGCGCGCCGCCCCCCTTGGCCGGGTCGAACAGGCGGTGGTCGGGTTCGAACGGCCGGTGGAAGACGAGGGTCGCCTCGGCGCGGCGCACCGGCCCGATCGCGCCCTCGCCGATCAGCACGCGCGCGCGCCGGAGGGCGGGCAGAAAGCGGGTCCACAGCGCCTCCATGGCGAAGACGCCTTGTTCCTGCGCCGCTTCGGCGATGCGTTTCGCCTCGGCCGCGTTCATCGCGACCGGCTTTTCGATCAGGACCGGCTTGCCGGCGGAGATGGCCTTGAGCGCCTGCGCGCAATGCAGCGGGTGCGGCGAGGCGATATAGACGGCATGGACGGCCGGATCGGCCAGGAACGCGTCGGCGTCGGCATGGGCGGCAGCAAAGCCGTGCGTGTCGGCGAAGGCGCGCGCGGTCCGGCTCGCGCGCGAGCAGACCGCCGCCCGCACCGCGCCGGGCACATGGGCGAGATCGGCGGCGAACCCGGCGGCGATCGCGCCGGTGCCCCAGACGCCCCAGCCAAAGCCGCGCGCGTTGCCGTCGGATGCGGGTTTGCGTGCCTTCATGGGGCGATTGTGCCGCCGACCCGTCAACATTTCGCCAACGCGCACGTGCACGGCGAAAAGCCCCGCGCGGCCGCTGGACAGCCCAAATTCGCGTGCTATAAACCGCCCGTTCTGAGCGGGGCGTGCGCGCCTTCATCGATCGCACGATTGCACGAACCCGTGCCCGGGTAGCTCAGGGGTAGAGCAGCGGACTGAAAATCCGCGTGTCGGTGGTTCAAATCCGCCCCCGGGCACCATTCTCCTTCCTCCTCACTGATCATAGATGAATAAACATCGTTGAAAAACAATGGTTTGTGATTTTGGCGCGGACCATAGCGGCGCATAGCCAACCTTTGAAGCGCGGGTAAATGTGGGTAACATCCGGGTTCATTACCCGCATGCCAGATTTTGTTACCCACAATGACCCTGTCTGATTTTGCCCTCCGCAAGGCCAAGCCGCGCCCCAAGCAATATCGCCTGAGTGACGGCGATGGGCTGCATCTCTTGGTACGACCAAACGGCTCCAAGCTGTGGCAGTTGCGTTACCGGTTTCGGCAGAAGGAGAACGTGCTGTCCTTTGGACGATACCCACACGTCTCGCTCGCGGATGGCGGATGCCGAAGGCGCGATAGGGCTGACGGCCGACTGTGTGGCCGAGGATCGTCAGGCGATTGTCCAGCGTCATACCGCATCTTTGTTAGGCGTCTGCCTCTGCGCCATCGACTCGGGCGTGCAACTGGGTCGATCGCCCGTAACCGATCCAGCTTTCTCCTGGACATCGATACGCGCCAGAAAGGCCTTCACCTCATCGCAATAGGCAGCCGTGACCAACGCTTCGATTTGGTCGCAGGTTAAGTCGGGGCCACTTCGAGAACTGGGTCGGGATGGGTCACCAAAGCCGACACCAACCGCATCACGTACCGGTTGGAGCCAATTTGATGGCTCAAACACTATGTTTTTCGCTTCGACGCGTCGGTTCGAGAGTGCCGATTCGACGAACTCACGCCGTTCGACCGGATCGATGGTTTGGTAGTAACTGGCAAGGTTTTTCACCAGTTCGAGAAATAGCCGCACTTGGTCGGGTGCGGACTGCATGTCGGCCATCTTTTGCGCCAGTTCTTCGATCCGGCGCTTCTCGATCAGCAAAGACTGCCGTTTGCGGTCTTAGGTGTGGTGGTCGATATGCTTGTCGATCAGCGCATCGGTCAGGTTCTCCAGACGCTGCTCGGTCTCTGCCAGATCGCGAGTAAGCGCCAACTCATCCTTTTGACCGCCGTGGCGTTTGTCCAGCCAGATCGTTACCTGTTCGGTGAGGTGGTCGATGGCCGCACGGCTCAGACACAAGCTGGTCAATGCCTTGATGATGCGCCCCTCGATGCGATCCTCGCGGACCGTCGTGGTCGGACAGGATCGCGTTTGACAGCGATAGTAGACGCGACCCTTCTGGCGTTCGGGGATCATGGAGCACCCGCAGCCGGCACATTGGAACAGCCCACGGAACATGTGGTTGTGCCGGGTGACCTTCTTGCCCGCCTTGCCCGCTTTGACGGCCTGCACGCGCTCAAACAGGGCAACCGGGATCAGCGGCTCGTGGATGCCCTCATAGGTCTTGCCCGTCGCCTTGATGCGGATGATGCCGCAATAGAAGGGATTGGACAGGATGGCCGCCACAACCGCCAGCAGACGCTCAATCGTCTGGCCGAACGATTGCTCGACACCTATCCCGACGACCATGCCGGCTGAGCGCCTGACGGTGCTGACGCTGGCGGCGCGGTGTAGTCGAGTGGGTTACGTTCTGTTCATCGACGGCGTGCCGCATGATTGGCATCTGTCCCACCGGGCAAGCAAGAGCGGCGCCATGGCCGCCGCGCGGCTCGATGCTTGGATGCGCCAATTCGATCCTTCTGTGGTGGTGCTTGAAGACTATCGCAGCGCCAACCGGAAATCGCGCAAGACCAGAGCCCTTCTCAAAGCGCTGCAACGCACCGCCCACCGGTCGCCGGCAATGGTGGTGCCGCTGCGCCGCGAACAGCACCATTGCAACAAGTTCGACGAGGCCCACGCGCTGGGCGAACGGTTTCCCGAACTGGCGGCCTGGGTGCCACGGCGACCGAAGCTCTGGGAGCGCGAACCGCGCAACCTGGTCTATTTCGAGGCGTTGGCTCTGGCGGTGCAATCCGGGTTCATTGCCAATGACCGGTAGACAGGTCTGCTTTTCGGAGCCGCTGTGGCCTGCCGAACATGCCGGAGTCTCGCGCGGCGGCGCACCTCCGGCCGGAGCGGTAGCGGAGGACGGCGTAAGCCGTTGCGCCGCCGCGCGGAACCGGCCAGGCAGGGCGACACGGCGGTTCCGATAGAGACCTTCCCCGACTGCTTTTTGGTGAGCTGGGCAATCCGACTTCACCGACATCGCTCCTTTCGCCGGGCGCGTCCGAGATCGGCTCGGGCGTGGCCAGCGAAAGGAGCAACACCATGTCAGAATCACCATCAACAGCCATCAGGGCCGAACGCATCCGCATCCTCAACGACACGTTCCGGCAAAGCGGCAGCGGCGGACGGATCATGATCACCGCCGGAGTCCAAGCACAGGGGCCGGAGTTTGTTGCTCAGGCAATCGCTGCGGTTGCGCGGTTCAATGCCTTCGATGAGGACAATGATCCCTATCATGAGCACGATTTCGGGGCGTTGGTGGTCGAGGGCGAGAAGCTGTTCTTCAAGACCGACGCGTATGACACCACCCTGACGGCCGGCTCACCCAATGCCGCCGATCCGGCGGTGACGGTCCGCGTCATGATGGTCATGCTCGCTAGCGAGTATTGACGACAACCCCATCCGGTCAAACCGGATGGGGTTTTCTAAGCCGCAATTCTCGGTCTGGCCGGCTGCCGCGTGACCAGGTTGAGTTTGAGGTTCGGAATGCCCCAGTGCTGCCGGTAGGCTTTGGAGTGGATCAGCGCCTCGTAGGCGGCACGTTTGCGGGCGATGGACGAATGGCGCGCCGATGACCGGCGTTCGGGCGTGGTGTTCTCACATTCCAGTGCCCAGAAGCGATACCGCTTTTCGCCATCGATCAGATACTCGATGCCATAGAGCGCGTCGGGAATGATGTGCGTATTCCAAGGCCGTTTCAGATCGGGCAGTTCCGGGCAGGGATGCAGCGTCACGGGCACTGCCAGCGGGTTGCGCGCCGATCGAGTGGTTCCGGGCGCGCGGGCCAGTATCTCTCCGACCGGTACGAAACGCTGCGCCGTCTCGCCCAATGTTGCCAATTCGATGGACAACAACGCGTCGATCACCATCGCCCTATGGTCGAACTGAACGATCTGGCCGGCACGCGCTCGGCGGGAGAACGTGACCGCGCGATGCGGCACGACATAGCGATGTTCAAGCAGCCGCAACCCGGCGGCCGACAGTTCATAGGTCATTGGACGGCTATGCACATCAAACCCCCGCCACTGCGCCGCCGGTCGGTTGATCAGCCCCGTCTCGTGGAACAGGTCGCCAAGGCGTTCGATGAAACGCTTGTGAGACTGCGGCTCAAGCACGGCGATCAGTTGCGGTGCTGACAGATAGCGATACCGATACAGCCAGCGCAGAACCTCGATGTCGCGGCCGGTGAGCACCAGACGCTTGCCGGTTGGCGTGCGTTGGAACCGCGAGCGGCGACCCAGGCGATCCAATGGCATGTGCCCCTCCGTTTTGAAGGAAGCTGGCCATCGGGATTCAAGGCGTCAACGGGCGGTATGTTCCGTGCGATGATGCTATGTCAGTGCAGGTTGCCTGATGGGTAACGGATAAATTCCGGGTCCCATTCCAGCCTGGAGACGGTTGCGCCCGGAAACGGTGCCCGCCCCTCGCCGCGGTCGGCGGGCATGATACTATTCCGCCAAGAGTACCAAACTCGAAAAAGCCCTTGAATACGCCAAATCACTGCCCGTCAATGAACAGGATGAAATCGTCCAGTGGACTATGGATGTGGTGGAGCAGCGACCCACCGTGTCGCTGTTGCCGGAGGCGCAAGGGGCTTGCGATCCCCCTTTACGCCGCGCGCCGGCGGCTTGGGTCCGCGCCCAATGTCGAGTGGAGCCGGGCGATCGCGTTCAGCGCCCGCCGAGACCGGATTGCAGCACACCGCGAACGAACCATTTCTGTGCGATGAAGAAGAAGACGATCGTCGGCAGCGTCGCCATGGTCGCCGCGGCCATCAGCAGGTGCCATGCCGTGCCCGCCTGGCCGGTGAAACGGCCCAGACCAACGGCGATCACCGTCGTTGCGTCGGAGTTGGAGACGATTAGCGGCCAGAGGAAATTGTTCCAGTGAAACAAAAGCGTGAACATGGCCAGGGTGGCCAGGGCCGGCCCTGACAGCGGCAGGATTATCCGCCAGAAGATACCCCAGCGGCTGCACCCGTCGATATGGGCGGCATCGTCAAGCTCGCGCGGTATGGTCAGAAAGCTCTGGCGCAGCAGGAATGTGCCGAAAGCGGTGAAGACCTGCGGCATGACGATCCCCGCATAGGTGTCGATCCAGCCCAGTTCCTTGATCAGGATGAACTGCGGTATCAGCGTCACCTGGGGCGGGATCATGAACGTCGCAAGGAACAGGAAGAAGACGAAATCTCGCCCGGGAAACCGCAGGCGCGCGAAAGCATAGGCCATCATGGCCGAAAAGAACACGTGCAACACCGTCACGCCGCCGGCCACGACGACGGTGTTAAGCAGATACCGCGCAAACGGTGCGATCCGCAACGCGTCGGTGAAATTCGCCCACTGCCATTCATCGGGGAGCGTGTAGTCGAGGCCGGCGATCTCGGCGGGCGTCTTGAAAGCGGTCAGGATCATCAGCGCGATCGGCACCATGGTGATGAAGACCGCGATCACCAGCGCTGCATACAGCAGCCCGTTGATCGCGATCTCGCGCGAGCGCTGCATGGCCATCGGGCTGTCGATGCGCGCCGGCGGCTCCATCGCATCGACCCTACTCATAATGCACCCATCGGCGTTGAAGTACGAACTGGACGAGGGAAAACAGCAAGATCAACACGAACAGCACGAAGGCGACGGCCGAGGCGTACCCCATCCGGAAGCTCTGAAACCCCATCTGGTACACATACATCACGAGCGTCGTGGTCGAGGTGCCGGGGCCGCCGCCTGTCATCAGATAGGCCTGATCGAACACCTGGAACGAGCCGATGATGGATATGACGACCACGAAGAACATGATCGGCGACAGCATCGGAAGCGTGACGAAGCGGAACTTGTGCCAGGCATTGGCGCCGTCGATTTCGGCGGCCTCGTAAAGATGGCCCGGTATGGTCTGCAACCCGGCGATGAACAGGAACATGTTGTAGCCGAACGCCTTCCAGACACTGAGAATGATCAGTGCCGGCATCGCCCATGTCTCGCTTGTCAGCCAGTTGGGCCCGTCGATGCCGACCAGTGCCAGCGTCGCGTTCATGAGACCGACATCGGGCATGTAGATGAAGCGAAAGACC
The DNA here is from genome assembly GCF_984466335.1 of Roseitalea sp. Taxonomy (NCBI): domain Bacteria; kingdom Pseudomonadati; phylum Pseudomonadota; class Alphaproteobacteria; order Hyphomicrobiales; family Ahrensiaceae; genus Roseitalea; species Roseitalea sp. The sequence continues at coordinate 13,101 of NZ_CFIFWG010000008.1, forward strand.
GCCGCCACGCCCGCCATGACCATCACATAGGGCAACAGAAGCAGCGATCTGAGAAAGATGAAGCCGCGCAGCGCCTGGTCGACCAAGATCGCGAGCGCCAGCCCGATTACCACCGAGAAGAACACCGTGGCGAAGGTGAAATATATGGTGTTGATGAACGCGGCCAAGAATACCTCGTCGCCCGGAAGGCGCGCAAAGTTCCGCAGGCCGACGAACCGTGGAGGACTCAGCAGGTTGTACTCGTAGAACGCGAGCACGAACGCTGCGACCGTCGGCAATCCGATGAAGATCGCCCAGCCCAGCAGGCCCGGTGCGAGAAACAGCCAAGCGGAAAATGCCTCTTCGTTCCGCATCGTGGCGGCTGCGAGGCGCGTTTGCAGTCTGTTGATCATCGGCCGCGTCGAATGCGAGGCATTCCTCCTTTCCCGTCCTAGTGTGGTGGACTTGACGTTCCGATCATTGTTTCAATGAAATCGTCACAGGAACTTCAAATCCGAAAACCACACTGGATACAATAATTCACCTCGTGTCCTTATCGAATTTGAAGTTCACACTGAGCCTGCTGCAAATCCAAAGAACTTCGGATTAGAGACGACACTAGCGAAAGTTCGCCTTCATGGATCGTATGTTGCGGGCATTGGCGTTATCGCCGCTCACATCGGGAAGCGTCGTCACCGGGTGAGGCTGGGCGAAGCCGTAAATGCCGGCGTCCTCACGCGCCAGCGCAGCGAATATCTGCGCCGCATCGTGCTGCTTGATGGTCTGATCCATGGCGTTGTCCCAGCCGCAGACGCACTGAATGAGCGTTGTATGATCGCCCTTGATCCTGCGCCCCGTCTCCAGCGCTTCGAGCGAAGGGTGCTCGTTCATCAGCCAGTCCGCCTCTCGGGTCACACCAGTGTCCTGTGCCTGGTAGTGCGATGTGTTGCTGCAAACCAGCCAGATGATGGTTTCCGGATCGATCGCCTTGGCGGTCTCGCGCAGGCGGGTCCATGCGCGGCGCACCTGCCGAATCTGGTATTGCCTGGTCGCTTCGGCGTCGGGCAGCGAAGCGGTCGGGAACGCTTCCTCCATGACCTGCTCGTAGATTTCGCGCTCGACGGGCAGCCATCCGGTCGGCTCCACACCCCACATGAAATCGACCATGAAGCCCTGCATCGGGTTGCGCGCCATGAATTCCTCGACAATGGCGGCCAGGTAGTCGTTGTAACGATCCGAATAGGGCATGTGCCACGAGGTCGGGCATGTCTTGTCGTGAGAGAGGTCGGGATGCGCCCAGCGCCAGTGTTCGTTGGCCCCGGGCGAAAAATAGCCCATGACACGGAAGTCCTGCTTATTGGCCATCTCGGCCAGCTTGGTGAAGAAAGGCCCCTCCATCCCCGGTGTTCGCGGCGCGATGTCGCTGTCATACCAGGCGTACCCATTATGCGACACGCAAAAACTCTGGATCGTGTTGACGCCGAGTTCGCGGTACCATTCGAGATGGCGGGCGGGATCGGCCTGCGCGTAGAGGCCAGGCGAGGCGAAGCGGCGCGTCCAATCCCAGTTGAAGTCTATGCAGAAAGCCCTGATCTGATCATCGGCCATCGGCTTTTTCTCCTTTTGCAGTTGGTCAATTGCGGACCGGCGCGCAACGGAGCATTGCGAGGCGCGCCGGCGCCTTGCGTGGATGATGAATCACTCGGCCAGGATGCGTTCGATGCCCGCCGCGAGCCTGTTGGCCACGGTTTCGGGGTCGACCGATCCCGTGAAGCCCGGGCCCAGTTCCCGTTGCGTCAGGTTCCAGATGCGGGGCCAGTGCACGGTGCGCCTCATCGGACGGGTCCGCGCATCGCCGTCGCCGAGCAGGAGCGCGGGGATCAGTTCGGCATTGTCGGGCGCGATCTCGCTGCCGGCCCAGCTTTCAAGCGCCGAGGCGCGCGCGGGAAACTCGCGGCCGGTCCTGCCGATCAGTTCGAGCGCCTCGCGACTGGTCAGCGCCGTGACGACCCGCCAGGCAGCTTCGCGATGCTCCGTGGTTGCCGAGGGCGCAAAGCCTGAAACGCCCGACCAGGTGATGCTGCCGGCCCGGCCGGCAGGCAGGGGCGCGATGTCCCAGTCGGCATCGCCGCGCGCGCGCAAGATGCCCATCATCCAGGTGCCATCAGCCATGAGTGCCACCTGACCGTTGGCGAACTGATCGACCCCTGCCGGGCTGGCCAAATCAACGACCGGTGCGGCCGCCCCGCCCTCCTGGAACGGATCAAGGATCACGCCCATTGCCTCGATGCCCGCCTCGGTGTCGATGTCGCTGCCGCTGCCGTCCGCGTTCAGATAATCGGCGCCATTGGACAAAAGGAACGGCAGCACCGACATCAGACTTGCGTCCGTGGTAAAGCCGTAGACCCCTGCCTCGGGATCGTTGAGCCGTTCGATGAGAGCGTTGAATTCGTCAAATGTCATCGGCTCGGATGGATGCGGATAGTCGACACCCGCCGCATCGAATATGTCCCGATTGTAGTAGAGCAGGTAGGGCGCGATGCCGTAGGGCAGCCCGTATATCCGGCCGTCCGCGGACAGGCCGTCGATGGCGGCGGGATAGAAATCTCCAAAGTCGATTTCAGGCGACGCGTCGATCAAAGGGGAGATGTCCAGCAGCAGGTCGTTATGCGCGTAGTTGACGAAGTGCAGGTGGTGCAGTGACACAATGTCCGGTGCCGTTCCGGTCGCAAACTGCGTGGTCAGCTTGTCCCAATACGGGCCCCATGGAGAGGTTTCGAGCCGAATGTCGATGTCGGGGTGCATTTCCTCGACCATCTCGACCAGTCGTATCCAGACTTCAGCGTCTTTGGGATCTGCTGCCCACACGCCCCAGCGCAACTCGACCGCCGATGCGGGCGCGGCAATGACCGACGCCGCAAGGGCGGCCAGCGCCGCCATGTTTCGCTTGGTTACTGAAGACCTTTGTCGTGGCATGGCATTCTCCTCCCTCCGTGCCCGGGTGCCGGGCATTGCGGTGGCCGCATCATCCTTGATCGCCACCGATGCGGACCTTAATCATCCTACATATGCTGTCAATATCACCTTCTTGATTCTGATTTGGCGACGAATATTCTCCTTTCATTGATCAAACATCCTACCTATAGGTTTGCATCGGCGAAATATGGGAGTGACAGAATCGTGGCATCGCTCAAGCTGGAAGGGATCGAGAAGCACTTCGGCGCGCACAGGGTCCTGAAGGGTATTTCGCTGGACGTTCCCGATGGAGCGTTCGTCAGCCTTGTCGGTCCGTCGGGATGCGGCAAGTCGACACTTCTGCGCATTATCGCCGGCCTGGAACGGTGTTCGGCAGGGCGCATTCACATCGGCAGCCGCCTCGTCAACCACCTGCCGTCCAAGAAGCGCGACATCGCCATGGTCTTTCAGAACTACGCGCTTTATCCGCACATGACCGTGCGCGAGAACATCACGTTCGCGCTCCGCCTGGCAAAGACGCCTGTTCGCGAGGTCGAACGCAAGCTGCACGATGCGGCGGCCATATTGAACCTGGAGCAGTTGCTGGATCGCCATCCACGCCAGTTGTCCGGCGGACAGCGCCAAAGGGTCGCGATGGGACGGGCCATCGTGCGCGATCCGGACGTGTTCTTGTTCGATGAGCCGCTGTCCAACCTCGATGCGAAACTTCGCGTCAGCATGCGCGGGGAACTGAAGGCGCTTCACCAAGAGCTTGGATCGACGATGATCTACGTCACCCACGACCAGATTGAGGCGATGACGATGTCCGACCTGGTGGTCGTGATGAATGCCGGGGAAATCGTGCAGACCGGCGCGCCGCTTTCCCTTTACGATGCGCCAGCGGACATATTCGTTGCCGGGTTCATCGGCTCGCCTGCCATGAACCTGTTCAACGGGCAGGTCGACCGCGACGCGCCGGATCGCTTCGTCACCGAAGCGGGCAATGCGCTGCCGGTGGGCCCGGGTTTCGAGCCGTTGGCCGGCCGGCCCGCCGTCTATGGTATTCGCCCCGAACACATCGCGCTGTCTTCGGACAACGGGCTGGACGCGACGGCGGAGTTGATTGAGCCGACCGGAGCCGAGACCTTCGTGCGCCTCAACGCGCGCGGCGAGATCCTGTCCGGCCTGTTCCGGGATCGGATATCGGATGATCCGGGACGGACGTTGAGGATCGGGATTGACGGGATGAAGGCGCACATGTTCGACCGGGCCAGCGGGCAACGATTGAGTCCCGCTGCCATGCGCGCATAGGTGAGTTGCGATACTGTGAGGCTGACGGAGATGGCAGTACACCCCGACAAGGCGGACGGACGCGGCGCGATCAACGGCAAGGTCGATATGGCCTTCTCGGGGATCAAGGCGATGATTCAATCGGGCCGTATCGGCCCTGGGGAAAAACTGCCCAGGGAAGCCGAGCTTTCCGCCGAACTCGGCGTGTCGCGCAATTCACTCAGAGAGGCCGTGCGGGCCATGCAAGTCATGCAAATCCTGGAAGCCCGGCAGGGGGACGGAACCTATGTCTCCGACCTCAAGCCAGCCAATCTGATGGATGTGCTGTCGATCGCTCTGGAAGTCTCCGACGTCCAGACCATCGTCTGGTATCTGAAAATCCGCTGCACGCTTGAAGTCGAAGCGGTTCGCAACGCGGCGGCGCGCCGGTCCGAAACCCAGTTGCGCCGCCTGTCGGATATTGACGCGCAGATACGGAGCGAAGACGGTGACGAAAGGATCATGCAACTGGACAGCCAGTTCCACGACTGCATCGCCGAGATCGACGGCAACCCCGTTCAGGCCGCCTTTCTGCGCGTGGTCTCCGCTCCGACGGTGCGGGCGCGCGTGTGGCGTCTGAAGATGGGAGGCGAAGGGCTGGATCGTCTGCGCGAGGAGCATCGGGACATCCTGAATGCCATCCGCAGCCGGGATGTCGACCGCGCCGCCCATTGCATGTGGTTGCATGTCGACGGCGTGGTGCGCTGGGTTGGCGACCATCACGACGCATTCTCCAGCCGATGAGCGCATTGGCGAGGCGGGCTTACCCGACTTGGCCGCCAGCCGCCGAAGCGTTCCTTCGGGGGGTACCGCTATTGCCGATGCGGTCACATGCCCATCGCCACGTGAAGCCCGACGAACTCGCCTGCATCTGCGATCCTGCGGACCGCCGAACCGTTCCATACATCAAGGCATCGGTTCCGATCGCCAGAGAACGGCGGTCCTGTCCGGCCGCATCCCGTATTGCGATGGGCTTCCGGCGAATGTGTAATGACGACGGTCGGCCGCCGGCGCAGAAGGAACTGGTCACGCCGGAAGAACTCCTGGAGATGGTGTCGCCTTTCTTTTTCGGCCTGTGCGACGTGCGTGATCGCGCGATGCTGCTTCTGGGCTATGCGGCGGGGCTGAACACCGAAAACCACATGATCGTTCAATGGATGGCGAAGCGCTCGCGGACTTGAACGATGTTCTGGATCACACGAAGCAGGACAGCCCTCAGCCAGCCGTCGCCATCGCCGCTCGGGTCGAAACAACCGTGGGGTACACCGTCCTCTTTCCGTTCGCCGCTCGCTACCAGTCCGACCACGATGTCTATGATCGCTGTGTGCCCAAAACCCGTCTGGTGATGATCTATCGCGTCAGTGACGATGCCATCACCGTGATTGGCGTGCTTCATACGTCACGGTCTCCGGATTAAAACCGATGGGTTGGCAGACACTTTCCATGCGAAGCGCACACAGTGTTTGAAGCGCAGCGTGGCCTGTCCGTTCAGCGTGGCGGATGGGTCTCACTCCCACCGCATCGGCTCGCCGGTATCTGGTTCGTCATCGTTTGGCGGCTCGGAGGGTTCTCCGGTGGCTTCGGCTTCCTCTGCCTTCGGTGGCTCGGCCCCACCCTCAGCGTCTTCGTTGGCGTTTTCCTCGGCTGTGTCTCCACCGATCTCCGAGTAATGCACGGCATAGGCGGCGCGCATGGCGTCGCGCTGGGCTAGGCTTTCTTCTTCGGTCAATCGCGGCCGGGCTTCCATCTGGCCGGGTTCGACACCGATCGAGACGGCGGATTTGGTCGTGCCGCGCACCATGGCGGCGAAGGACAGCTTGTCCTTCGCTTCGATGAAGCCGGCATCGGTGCGCAGGTCACCGGCGAGTGAGCGGGCATCCTTGGCCGAGACACCGCCGGCGAACTTGATGGCGGTGTTGGCGGCGATGGCTTCGTAGAGCTTGCTGTCGAGCTGGCCGAGGAACTGGTGGGCGAGAATGAGGCCGATGTTGTATTTGCGGGCCTGGCTGAGGATCACGCCGATGGTGCGGTCGAAATAGTCGTTGGCCTCGTCGACATAGACGAAGGTGGGTAGGCGCTCGCTCTTCGGCAGCACGGCCCGTTCCTGCGCGGCCTGGGCGATCATGGCGATGAAGAAGCGACCAAAGATCTCGGTTCCGTTCTCCTTCAACAGGTCCTTGGCCGTGTTGATTAGGATGACCTTGCCGTAATTCATCTCGGCAAACGGATCGAGCTTGCTCTTGGGATGGCTGAACATTCGCTCGAAGGTCTGGTTTTCGAGGATGCCGTAGAGGCGGCGCAGCACCTGGCGGCGGGTGGAGACGAATTCGCGCGTCTCGAACTCGGTCTCGAAGAAGGCGCGCGCCGATCCGGTCAGTTGATCGAGATGCTGGCGGTATTGGTCAAGACCGCCATCTTCGAACAGTTCCCGGAAGGTATGGATGGTGGCGTTCGGGATATGGAGCAGGAGCCGCGTGATGTACCGGAAGATGATGGTCTGCTTCTGCGTCATGCCGGCATCGAGCAATGAGCCGAGGACGAAGTCATAGAGTTCAAGGACACCATTGATCAGCCGCTCGCGATCGAGCGGCGCGTATTGGTCGATCCGTTCGAGGCCGAAGTCGAACAGGTTGAGCGCGACGGGCCATTCCACATCGGTCGGATCGATCAGCACCAGCCGATCGGCCAAGGGGCCGTCCGGCCCAAACACATCCAGACCGGCGATGGTGTTGATCAGATCGCTCTGGCTGTCGATGACGACGATGGAGGCGTCTCCGGCTGCCACCGCGTCGAGATCATGCAAGATGAAGTGCTGCAAGGTCTGCGTCTTGCCGTGGCCGGAACCGGCGACGATGTGCTGGTGCTCGAACCTAGTTGCCTGCGGAATGACGATCGGCACGCGGACGTCGAACAGGCCGGTCAGTGGCGTGCCGCCAAGATAGGTGTCGATCAGCTGACGCGGCGGCATGGCCGACGCCTTGCTCGGAAACTTGGTCGCCTTCTCCAGCGCACGCGGGTCTTCGGGCGTGCCGCCCGAGGCCAGGATCAGATTGTACCTCAGGCGCGCCCGCAGCGCGTCGATCGTGTCGGTGTTTTCCAGTTCCGGCGCGAAAGGCCATTGCACCATGTCCTCGACGATTGCCGGCAGGTCATCGACGATCTCGGCCAGTTGCGTCTCGAACCGGATGTCGCCGCCTTCTGCGTCAAACTCGGTCAGGAGCGCCGGCACGCGTTCAACGATCGGCCCCAGCATCGCCGCGAACAGGTTGGCGATCGTGCCCATGGTCTCATCGAACGCGGACAGAATGCGCGCGGTGCGCTTCAGTCGGTCCTCGCTCTCCCACAGTTCCGAGCGAGCCGGCACGGCGTCGGCTACTGGCTCAGACGGTAGGTCGAACCAGCGCTCGGTGATGATCAGGTTGTGCAGGCAATCGGCCAGGGCGGCGAACAACGGCAGCCCTCGCACCTGATCCTCATCGTCATGGAACCGGCGGAGCACATTGGCGGCGATGGTCTCGGCCAGAAACCGCTGACCGTGATCGGTATCGAGCTTCAGTTCCTTGCATTGCGCCGCCACCCGATCGGCCAGTGCGGCCACCTGCCGCGCTTCGCGTGAAAGGCCAAGGCGGGTGATCGACTGCTTGAGACCACGCGTGAGCGCCAGTCGCGTGCCCCAGCCCCGATAGATCGGATCAAAGGCCACCGCTGGCCCGCAGCACCGCCTGCTTAGCGTCTTCCTTCTTCAGCGGTTCGATGGCGATGCGCTCGCGGTCGTCCCAATGCTTGGCGCTTTCGAGGACCTGGCGGAGATACGCGCAGACGCGTTCCAGATAGGCTTCCTTCTGGATCAGTTCGACGATGCTGTCGCAATAGAAGGTGCGGCCGCCTTCGGTCAGATGCGCGACGATGATCTGTTCGCGGAGCGCCCGGAAATAGACCACCGTCATCACCAAGACGACGAGGATGGAGAGCGAGACGGCGGTGGTGAAGGTGGCCAGGAACCAGACGACCGCGAAGGTAACGAGGCCAAGCAAAAGGGCCGGCCGGAACGCCTGTCTGATGTCGTCGATCGGATCGCTGACGACCAGCGGCACCTTGGCGAACCGGTACTGGCTGACCAGTTGCCGTTCCTCATCATCCAGTTCCAATTCGGCATGCAACTGGAACATCACCCCACTGCCGATACGCAGGGGCACCAGGGAAAACAGTGCTCCCGACTTCTGATCGCGCTTGAACAACAGGTTCATGATGGCCCTCCCAATCCAAACATTGAAACCGATTGATCAGAAGCAATCAATCCGCTTGGCTAGCTCTGATTATCGGCAGTCTTCGGGCCTGGTTGGGTGTCAGTATGTTCCGTGCTGGCGCGAAGTGTCATGCACGCGGCCGGGATAGGCTTGGGGATACGGTATCCCCCGGCCCATCCCCAAGTGGTGACAGCACCTGAGGCGGTGTCATCTGCCGCGTCCGGCTGGCCGTACCGCCCGGCTGAAACAAAATGTGAAGGGTGCGCATAGCGACGGCTGGCCGCTCACGCCGGACCGTTGCGGTGCATGGCGCTCGTTTACCGGTCACTGATTGTATGAAAGTTGAACAGTCCTCACCAACGAGGATTGCACGATGATCACTCTACACAACGACTGCGCGCTCGATCGCTTGACGCAACTGCCAGCGGCCAGCATCGATCTGGTGTTGACCGATCCCCCTTATGGCGACAATCAGCGCTACGGGAGGCAGCAGCAAACTATTCATGGTGATGAGAACCCTCTCGTGGCGCTGTCTGCTCTGGTCGAACTGTTTCGGTTGCTCAAGTCGGATTGCACGTGCTTCTGCTTCAGCAGCGCCCGCCAGTTGCCATTCATGGAGAGCTTTGTGCGGCGGTACACACGCTTCACCATTCGGGACGTGCTGGTATGGGACAAAAAAAGAATTGGCTTCGGTCAGGCATTTCGCAAGCGCTATGAACTCATCCTGGTTTTGGAGAAAGGCCGACCGCAGTATCGTGGGCGCGGCGTTGGTAACCTGCTTGCAAGCACTCGGCCTGGCCGGCCGGAGCATCCCCACCAGAAGCCAATCGACCTGCTGCAAACTCTGATCGATCACGCCAGCGATCCGGCCGACACTGTGCTAGACCCGTTCATGGGCTCAGGTAGCACCGGACTGGCCGCACTGGCAGCCCAGCGCCACTTCATCGGCATCGAACTCGACCAGACATATTTTGAGTTGGCCAAACGGCGGCTGGCAGCGGTGACGTGAGGGTGACCTTGGGTCGCTTCCTCACCACATCCTGGCCGCGATGGCCCGTTCTTCCGGCCCGGTGGCGTTGCCGTAGACGGCGGTCATGGAGATGTGGGCGTGACCCATCCATTTCTGGAGCAGGTTGAGCGGCACGCCCGCGTGGAGGGCGTGGACGCCAAAACCGTGGCGCAGTCCCTTGGCGGTGGCCTGCGGGCCGCTGATGTCGGCGGAGCGCATCACCTGTTTGACCTGCCGCCAGCCGGTGCTGCGGCAGATCGGCCAGAGCAGCGCGTCGTCGCAAGCGGTGGCGAGGTCATGGGCGGCGACCAACCGGTCGGTCAGTTCGCGGGGCACCGGCACCTCGCGCACGACCGCGCGGCGGCGTCGCTTCAGGGTCACGATGGCCAGCGTCGCCGTGGCCGGATCGATGGATCGGGCGGTTAGCGCGAGCGCCTCGGAGAGGCGGCAGCCGGTATGGGCGAGGACCAGGCACAGCGTGCCGGTGGTGGCCGCAGCCCGCTCGGCCGCGACCAGGAAACGCGCCCGCTCGGCTTCGTTGACGTAGAGACGGCCTCCGGCGGCGGCATGGAGCTGCATCGTCTGGTCTTGGATAAACATACAAAAGGGCGGAACGGGCGGCGAAACTGTGACCGCAATGCAACACTATTGCCCATAGTGTTGCAGCGCCGTCCCGCAACAGGGAGCGCGCCTTCAATGCTGCAACATTCCGTCCGACCGAACCGGTTACTCCATTCCCGACTGTCCGCTTGCACGGGTCTGGCGCTCTTAGCGTCGGTTGCCGCCGCTGCCGCCCAAACCGTTGACGACGCCACCTCGTTTGACTGGTCCGGTGTCTTTGTCGGTGTGACCGCTGGCATTGGCGTCATGTCGGTCAGCGGAACCGACACCGGTCGGGGTGCGGGGCCATGGATCGAAACCGGTGCCACCCAAAGCGATGAAGCGGCCGGGGTGCTTGGTGGCGCACGCCTTGCCTATAACTGGGTCCATGAAGACATCGTGTTCGGCGTCGAAGCCGACCTGTCCGCCGCGAGCCTCCACCTGCGCCAGGAAGCATCCGAGGTGGTCGCCGAAACCGACATCGATTGGCTCGGTACGGTACGGGGTCGGGTCGGCGCGACGCTCGATCAAGCACCTGCCCCGACGCTGATCTACGCCACTGGCGGATTGGCGGTGGCGGGGATCGAACATACCGCCGGTGACACCGAAACGACGTTCAGTGACGGACTGTTCGGCCCGAACACGGCCAGTGGCACCCGCGCCGGGTATACCATCGGGGCCGGGTTGGAGACGGCCGTCTCGGAGCGAGCGGCGTTCGGCATTGAGTATCTGTTCATGGATTTCGGTACCGATACCGTGAACGGTGTCTGCGTGGTGTGCACCGGGTCACCGGATGATCCGATCTTCTTTGACTTCGATACCAAGCTCCACACCATCCGCGCCCATCTGACCTGGAAGATCGGGGGCTGACAATCATGACGATCCGCCCCGTATTGGTTGGCGTCTTGACGCTGGCGCTCTTTGGTTCGGTCGGCTCGGCCGCCGCCGAACGGCGCGAACCGGGGGTGTGCGTCGTCACCGCCGAGACATCGGTGCGCTTCAAGTCCGCCACCGTCAAGTGCGCCAAGTCGAGCAGCCCGGGCCGCTTCGTCATCCGCAGCACCGTCAAGGAACGCGATGACCCGGAAACCTATCGGGAACGGCTGCGCCTCGCCGGTCAGCGCTTCCGGTGCGATCTGGTGCGACAGGGGCAACGTGAGCGCGGCGGCTACATCATCACCAGGTACAAGCCCGAGAACTGTCGGCGCTGACCGGTGGGGAGGACGAGATGCGCCGATTGATCATGCTGACCGCCATGGCCGCCACCTACCGCGCCGACGGCCGCTACGTCACGACCGACAGCGGGTATGTCCTGGTGAACGCCGAGGGATCGCGTTTCCCCGGCTGGGTTCGGTAATGGGGCGGTGTCGACGGCCGCGACCGGTACATCGCTGGTGCCGGCCCGGCGCGGTTGCCTTGCCGCTGGCCCTCTTGACCACAAGCGCCGCCGCCGAAACGCCGGTGGAGCACGCTGTCCTTATGGTCGGTGAGACGGTTCCAGACCGCAGCCGGTTTGTCGGTGTCAGCGCGGACGAAACCCGTACCCCGATCCCCGCCGCGGACATTCGTGTCTACCGTGATCAAGACGGCCTGTTGTACCTGTTCGACCTCGACCGGCCCCTGGATCGCGTGTGTATCGCCAGGACCTGCGGCGTGTTCACGCCGGTGCCGGAACGGAACGGCCGGTTTGCGCTGTTTCCGGCCAACTATCAGCGATCAGAGGACGGAAGGAACCAGCCTGCCCCGCGCGCATCATCACCAATCGCGCCATGAAGAACTGACGGCACCAACAGGGGGACACACCATGAACCGACCGCTTTCGAGCCTGCTTGCCACCGCCATGATGGCCGTGGCCGTTGCTGCCTGCACCACCACGGAGACGACCGAGACCGCCGAACCGGCTTCCGCTGGTACCACCGAGGTCGCCGGCATCGACGTCGACACCGACATGGCCCATCGCTGCGACGGCAGCGGCACGCAATGGCCCGCCAAATACGTTGCCACCGCTGACGGCTTCACCTTCGAGATGCTGGCCCGCAACGGCTTCTGGCCACGCACCAGCGCCCGATTGACGGCAGGATCGCTGACACCTGGACCGTGGGAGGCAACCAGTTCAGCCTGACCGTGGTGGATTGACGACCATCGCGGTCAGTTGGCGGCATGATACAATGCCGGTATGAGAAAGCTGGACATCAGGTTGACCGAGGGAGAGTTCGAAAATCCGCTGAAGCGCCCACTGTCACGGGCTGAGGATGTGGCTACCATCTTCAACTCGATCAAAGACCGAGCCAGCGAGACTTTGCTGGTGGTCTATCTGCTGGACGATCTGACCGGCGTCTATGACGTCCACTCCACCGGCTGCGCCACCATGACGACGCTGAGCACTCAAGACCTGTTTGGCCGGGCCTATGCCTTGCGTGCGCGTTACCTGATCCTCATCCACAATCACCCGAAGGGCGATCCGACGCCGAGTGCCGAGGACCGGCGTGCGCTCATGGCAATAGAAGCCTACGCTGCTCCCCTGGAAACCCTGGACGTGCTCGATTTCATCATCGTCGGCTCAAAGGGATACTGGAGTGCATTCGACGAAGCCGGTGGCGGGGATTATGCTGCTGGGGCGGTTGGGGATCTTGCGTTTGCGATCCGATAGCCCGAGTGGGGCACGGCGCGTGATCATCGCCTGAAGAGACCAAGATGGGGTGACCGAGCGCGGCCCGGCCACCCCGCTCCACGCTGGGAGTGTCAGGTGGTCCTATCGCGGGCGTCGATCCGCTCCTGAAGCCAATCCAGCACTTCCTGTTCAATCCACCCGACCCGGTTGTGGCCAAGCTGGACCCGCTTGGGGAACCTACCGGCCGCTTCCAGGCGCGCGATGTGTTGGGGAGAGTACAGAACCAGCTCCTTCAGCTGACGCTTTGATATGATCCGCATCGGATACTCCTCAGATTGAGGAGCATCGCGATGCCCCAAGGGTGACAATGCCCTGGGCGGAGGCAGGCTAACACGCGGTGCTAAGGCCTGCTATAGTCGACTATCCAAAGGCGCTCAGCAGGGACTTTGGGGCCACCACTCAACTGGCGAGAAACCTGTGGAAAGTTGAGTGATTGGGAGCCGCACTACCGTTACGGGAATAAATGTGGGTAACAGTGCGGTTATAAATATATTAAAGACTCTTGATATATTCTTAAAAACAGAGACTTATAAGACAAAATCAAATCCGCCCCGGGCACCACTCCGTTCCTCGCCACGGAACATGGCTGCATGAAGACCATTCAAGGCCAGCATCTTATGGTCTTTATACTGCGGATAGTGTTGAGAGACTCTCCTTGATGGGCGCTTTGGCCGCTGATGCAATTTCCCAAGTGATTTGGGAGGCTGTTGACGATGATGGGACCGAAGAAGGAACCGCAGGCGGCGCTGTTCTATGAGTTTGATCTGGATCGGCATGTGCCTGCCGCTCATGTGCTGCGCCAGATTGATCGGCTTGTGGACCTCTCCGATATCCGCTCCGTTTCGGCGCCGACCTACAGCGATATTGGTCGCCCTTCAATTGATCCCTAACCGGTCGCTCGCATCCTCGCCGATGCCGGCTACAACTTCTCGCTGCTGGTCACATGGTTCAGGCAGATCTTGTGGCTGCTCACCGTCCTGATCAGTATCCGCCCCAGATCAATCACAGCCTGAAAATCGAATTCCCTTCACGACCGATTAACTGGGCACGGATCGTGTCTGCGTACCGCCTCTATAGGGCGAATCCATTCATTGGATGCTGTCCAGCGCTCAAGCCTCTAAACTGCGGCCTTCAAAAAGCCGGCTATCCATTCAGCGCTGACGTCGGTGTCGTCTTGCCCCGATAAAGACCTCAGCGCAGGCGCAGCAGCGTCCCCAATCTGCTCGATCCTGCAACGTATCAGGTCGGCATTGAGGTCGGGCGTGAAATCGGGATGCTGCTGGATCGCCAGGAAATGGCCTCCAACTGTGAAGCCGCTATAGGGACAAAAGGCGCTTTCCAAGAAAACTTCGGCGCTGGGCGGCAACTGCGTAACCTGGTCCTGATGCATGGCGTGCAAAACCACATCGCCTCTTACCTGCGCCCATCCCGTATCGCGGACGACATTCACGGGCATAAGTCCGGCACCCCACCCTTTATCTGAGCGAGATACGCGCCCGCCCAAGGCCTGAGCAATTGCTTGATGTCCATAACAAACGCCGACCAACGGTATCGCTTCACCGTGAAGCGTCCTAATAAACGCGATCAGCCCGTCCTGCCATTCATATGCATCAAAGACCGAGTATTTTCCGCCCGTTATCAGGTAAGCATCGAACGCATGTGGAGTGGGTAGCTGGCCGACAACAGCGCTGATGACCGACCATTGGGCATCGGGCAACAATGGCGTGAGAATCCGCCGAAATCGCTCCGGAGAGGGCGGATGCCTGATCTTCTCATTGGGATCATGATGGCCAACGTGGAGAATACAAATCTTCATTTCCAGAAGGGTCCCGGCTTCTAGCGCTCAGCTAGCACCTTGAGCCGTACGCAGAAACGATATTGCTGCATCTAATGCCGCCATAAGAGTCCACCTCATAATCCTATCTTATGGCACAAGTGAGTTCATCAATACGCTTTTAATGCAAGCAAAACCCATTAGCCTGATTTCCAGTTGCTGCTGACGGAAGGTCTCAATGGGCATCACATATCTCGGTGAAAACGCCATAAGTAAATCACATCATTCAGAGGTGATCACGGCGGCTGAACGCCAGTCGCCTTTAATGCTTTCATTTCCCCATTCTGGAGACGTGTATCCGAGGGACTTTGGCTACAGCGCGAAGCTCAGCCATGCCGAGATCGATCATCCTTCGGATAAATACGTCGATGAGCTGTTCTGCGCTGGAGACGCGCTTGGTCTCAGCACAATTAAAGCCAACTTTCCTCGCGCCTACGTAGACGTCAATCGTCATCAGCACGATATCGATGCTGATATGCTTGACGATGCGAGCGCCTGGCCAGGGCGGTTTTTGCCGAGTGGATCAGTCGAAGTCGGGGCCACGCTCTTTTGGTCGAAAGCGTACGGGGTGCCGATCTATGAGCGCAAGCTGACCGTTCAAGAGGCACATGACCGCCTGGCCCGTTACTTCGTTCCCTACCATCAGACTATGACGAAGATGGTTGAAAACCTGCGGGCCCGTCACGGCGAGGTTTACATCGTCGATTGTCATTCGATGACCCGCTTTGATCACAAGTTGCGCGGTGGCAAGGAACGCCCTGAAGTCGACATCGGCACGCGAAACGGCGCCAGCTGCGCTCCGGATCTTGCACATAAGATGTCGGAGCTTTTCAGCGCGCGCGGGTACGACGTGGGCATCAACAAGCGCTTCATCGGTGGCGAGATTACGCTGCGCTACGGCTGGCCCAGGATCGGCCAGCACATCCTCCAAGTCGAGTTGCGACGCGACCTTTACATGGATGAAGGCACGCGCGCGAAGACAGAGGGCTTTGAGAAGGTGCAAGCGGACTGCGCATGGGTTCTCGAACAGTTCAAAATCTACACAGAAAACCGCTTGACCACATCGCATCCCGTTGCCGTGGGCACGCTATGACGAGGAACACGCCAATGAAGAAATCGTCGATCGCTCTGGGCCTGATTGCCGTGCTGACCGCGCCATCGGTGGTCAATGCAGAAACGCTGCGGATCGCCTTTTCATCGGCACCGCGCTCCATGGACCCCATCCCCTTCAGTGGCGCGCCGACGGCCTCTTTGCGTGAGCATGTTTTTGAGGCGTTGGTGGGCGCCGACGACAGCCCGCTTCTTGCGAACGGCTGGACCTGGATCAGCGACACCTCACTGGAGGTCAGCCTGCGTGAAGATGTCTTCTTCCATGACGGCGACCCGCTGACAGCGCGCGACGTCGTCTATTCAGCTTGCCGGATGATGTACCAGGTCGATGGGCGGCGGAACCTGCTGACGTCATCCATGGGGCCAGTGGCGGACGTGGTGGCTCTTGACCAGCACACCGTGCGCTTCGACATGCATGCGCCTTATCCGCTGTGGATCCAAAAAATGAAGTTCTTGCCGATCATGTCGGCCACCGAGGGTGACGTGGCGGACGGCCCTATCGCATATGACGCCGAAGGCGATTGCGGTATCGCCGCCTATCCAACCCGAGCCGAGTATGAGGAAGGGTCGGCAAGCATCGGAACCGGCCCCTTTAGGTTTGTCAATTTCGATCCTTCCGGCGAGGCGAGCCTTGTTCGCAACGACAATTATTGGGGTGAGGTCTCCGAATGGGAGGGCGTCGAAATCCGAACCATAGGAAACGCCGGCGCCCGGCTGGCGGGCTTGTTGGCGGGCGATTTTGACGTCATCGAGAATCCCACCACCGAGGATTTGCCGGGCCTCGAAGCCAACCCGGACCTCGCCTATACGGCCACCCCGTCCTGGCGGTCGATCTTCCTGCTGTTCGATGTCAGCCCTGATGGCGCCCCCGGCGTGATCGCCCAGGATGGTAGCGCGCCCTTGTCAGACGTCCGCGTGCGTCAAGCGATGTCTCTTGCGATCAACCGGGAAGCTATTGCTGCGCGCTTGTTTGGCGGAGAAGCAACTGTCGCGAACCAGTTTGCACCCAACTATCGCACGGGCGCACCCGAACTCCCCGCATTGGACCATGACCCAGGGCGTGCTGTCGCTCTTCTGAGCGAAGCGGGCTATCCTGATGGTTTCAAGATCACCTTCGCAGCGCCGTCGGATCGGTATTCCAATGGCGCGCGTGTGGCTCAAGCCGTCGCACAGTACCTGTCTCGGATTGGCATTGAGGTGGACCTGCAAACGCAGCCCTGGTCGGTCTTCGCCACGCAACGGCGCGAACGCGAGCTTGGTGTTTTTCTATACGGCTGGGGGCATCCTCAGGGTGCGGCGCAGATGATTTCCTTTGCCTTTGCTTCGCGCAACGTGGAACTTGGCCTTGGGGCGTCGAACTACTCCAACTACACGAATGCCGATTTTGATGCCGCCATGCAGGCCTGGGCTGTCGAAACCGACGACACCATTGCCAATGGGTATCTGGGTGATGCGATGCGGGTGGTTATGGAAGATCTGCCCGGCGTACCTTTGTACTATCAACACACAATCTGGGCGCACCGGGCGGATCTTGAAATCGTTGGGCGCCAGGACGAACGGACACTCGCAACGACAGTGTCGCGTCGCTAGCAGCGCGGCATTCGCACTCAGGGGCAGGGCGTCTGCCCTGGACGTTTCAAGGGCTGCAAAAAGGCGGCGTCATGCTGAGCTTCATCGTCAAGCGTTTAGGGCAAAGCGCAATTCTTGTCCTCATCATGTCAGCGATGGTGTTTGTTGGCATGTATGTCGTCTCGGACCCGGTCGCCGTTCTCGCCGGTGAGGACTTCACAGAGGAAGACCGTCAGGCCCTTGCGGTAGAGCTGGGCATCGATCGCCCTCTTATCGCCCAGTACCTTACCTTTCTGGGCAATGTTGCCCAAGGCGATTTTGGAACGTCCTTTGTCTACAATCGGCCGGTTCTTGGCCTCATCATCGAACGTCTACCTGCAACGCTCGAAGTTGCCCTTGCCGCTATGTTCATTGGTTTGGTCGTGGGCATTCCACTTGGAGTCTACTCCGGTCTGAATCAAAAGAAACGGACGACGAAAGCCATCAGTTTTACAACGACGGTCGGCTATTCGATCCCGAATTTCTGGCAGGGCATCCTGCTGATCATGGTGTTTGCGGTCTGGTTCCAAGTTCTGCCAGCTTCCGGCCGAGGTGACACCGTTGAGATTTTCGGAGTTGGGTGGTCGATATTCAGCCTTGATGGGGTGAGTCACATGATCCTGCCGGCGCTGAACCTGGCGATTTATACCATCTGCCTGCAAGCACGCCTGGCGCGCTCCGGCACGCAAGAAGTGATGTATCAGGATTACATGACCTTCGCCCGCGCGAAGGGCATTAGCCGCGACCGGATCGTAAGGCGCCATCTGGTGCGCAATATTCTGATACCGATCGTGACCATCACTGGTCTGCAATTGGGTGGGCTCATCGCCTTTGCCACGGTGACTGAGACGGTTTTTTCCTGGCCGGGCATCGGCAAGTTGCTTCTAGATAGTATTCACAATTCCGACCGTCCGGTTGTGGTCGCCTACCTGATCCTGATCACCCTGATGTTTGTGACCATCAACTTCATCGTTGACGTGCTTTATGCGCTGCTTGACCCGCGCATCCGCTACGCGTGAGGCAAACAAAGATGTCAGCTGATACAACGACGACCGATGCACCCTCCCTAAGCAAATCGGAAGCCAAACAAGCAAAGTTCATCGATACATTCGCGAAGATATTCGGTGGCCACCCTGCCGCGATAGTCGGACTGATTGGCATTGTAATATTTGTTGTTCTGGCAGTTTTTGCGCCCCTGATTGCACCACAAGACCCGTACGATCAGGCACAACTCGACATTCTCGACAGTCTCCAGCCACCTGGATCGCACCTTTGGGACGGGACGCCAAGTCTGCTCGGCACCGACGCGCTGGGACGCGATATTTTGTCTGCCGTTCTCTATGGTCTGCGCATTTCCCTGTTTGTGGCGCTTGTCGCAGTCATTGTTGGGTCTGCGATTGGTGTCTTTATGGGTCTGCTGGCCGCCATGAAGGGCGGTTGGGTTGAAACCGTGATCATGCGCATGGTTGATCTGAAGATGAGTTTTCCCGGCATCCTGCTGGCCCTCATGGTGTTGGCGATCTTCGGAACTGGCATCGACAAGGTCATAATTGCGCTGATCATCGGAGCTTGGGCTTCGGAGGCGCGGCTGGTACGCGCCGTGGCATTGTCCGAGCTTAAAAAGGAGTACATCGATGCCGCCCGCCTGGCAGGCCTGTCCGATTGGCGCATTATGGCGCGGTTCCTTTTTCCGAACTCGATATCACCGGTCCTGGTGGTCCTGCCGATGTCAATTTCCGGCGCGATCGGGGCGGAGGCCACCTTGTCCTTCTTGGGTGTTGGCGTGCCAATCACGGAGCCATCCCTGGGCCTGCTCATCGCCAACGGCAATGATTACATCTTGTCTGGCAAATGGTGGGTTTCGATTTTTCCTGGTCTTGTGCTGGTGACCCTCGTGCTCTGCATCAACGTGGTAGCCGACCGTCTGCGCGATCACGCCAATCCCTACCTGCGTGGAAAGGACTGAACCATGTCGGACCCCCTTATCGAGGTCGACGAACTCACCATCGCCTATCCCATGGCCGATGGCAGGGCCTTCCGCGCTATCGACAAGTTCTCGATGACCGTCAATCGAGGTCAAATCGTCGGTATTGTCGGGGAAAGCGGTGCGGGAAAATCGACCATAGGCAAAGCCACGCTGGGCCTTCTGGACGAGAATGCCGTTATTGATACAGGCGGGGTTTTGCTCGACGAAGTCATGGTGACAAAGCTCGAAGAGCACGCATTCACCGATATTCGCGGCAGCAAGATTGGGTACATCTATCAAAATCCCATGACGGCTCTGAACCCCGTGTTGACCATCGGAGAACAAATTATCGAAGCAATCGAGGCCAACACAAGCAAGCGCGGTGCCGAAGCGCGCACCTATGCGATCGAGCTCTTGAAACAGGCCGAAGTACCCCTGCCTGAAGAGAGGCTCTCACAGTACCCTCACCAGCTGTCTGGCGGGCTATGCCAGCGCATTGTGTTTGCCATAGCGATTAGCGCACAACCTGATTTGATTATCGCCGACGAACCGACAACCGCTTTGGATGTGACCGTGCAGAAGGCGGTGCTCGGCACCCTGGTGAAGCTGACGCGACAGGAAAACATCGCCATCATTCTTATCACCCACGACATGGGTGTGGTGGCTGAGATGTGTGACTATGTTTATGTCCTGCGACACGGCAAGCTCAT
>NZ_CFIFWG010000009.1:0-32467 GCF_984466335.1 Roseitalea sp.
GGAACGTCTTTCGCCCCGCGCCATCGCACGTTAGGGCCTTTGGGTATTCAGGTTTCGCGCGCCCTCCCCCAAAATCCTAGAAATCTTTCGCTGGAATTGCTCCGGCCGTGAAGGGCGCCAGATGCTTGCGGCGCCCGTCCGGGCGCGGGTCGGCCAGGCCGGAACAAAAAGCGGGCGATCATCCTTCCGGATCGATCGCCCGTTTTCCGCCGACCGGAATGGGAGGAGGGTCCCGGCCTGCTTTATGCGCATGTACCATATGCGCACCATCGCCCTAACAAAAGGTTAACGCGTGCATTGCTCCAAAACCACACGCGGAACGGCAGTTGGCGGCGCGCTCGCGCATCGCGCCGCGAGCGATCAGGCCGTCGCGCCGGCGATGGTCGCCTCGATATGGTCGACCAGCGGGTCGGCGAGTTGCAGGCGGCCGGCCAGCATATCCAGATAGCCGCGCTCGGCGCGCGTCTTTGGCGCGATGGCGAGGCGGGAGGCGGTATAGAGTTCGACCCGCTGCGCCTCGGTCCGGGCGGCTCCGACGATCGCATCCAGATCGACGGGCTTGGCCAGTTCGGCGCGGATGAAGCTCTGCTCGTCCTCGTCGATGCCGCTCATCGCCAGCTTGTCGGTGATGCGGGCGCGTTCGGCCTCGTCGATGTGACCGTCGGCGCGGGCGGCGGCGATCATGGCGCATACGAGCGCCAGCGCGAACTCGCCGCTCTGGCCTTCGACTTCGAGGTCGAACTCGGACCCCTGCGGGGGCGCAAGCACCTCGGGGGCGGCCGCGGCGTCCTGGTCGGCCTGACGGCCTTCCTTGTAATTCTTCCAGGCGGTGTAGGCGAGCCCGCCCACCGCGGCGGCCGCGCCCAGCTTGAGCGCAGAGCCGGTCAGTTCACGTCCGGCGCCGGTGCCGAGCAGCACCGCGGCGATCGCGCCGGTCGCCAGCGGATTGTCCTTGGCCAGTTGCCCTGCCTGTCCGGCCCGCTCGCGCACCGTTCCGCCGGCTCCCGGAATCTGTGTTCCCAGGAAGTCGTTGAGCAGTTTCTTGGGGTCGAGCATCGATGCCTCCTCTTGGCCGGACCGGATCGTCGTGCAGGTGGGGATCGCAGAGCCGCATGGCAAGCGCATGGCCGCCGGTTCTGGGCCGATGCGCAAGGGCCGGACGATCCCGGCCTCCCGCGCCCGGCGGAGCACCCGCAGTCTACTGACCTGTCGGCGGCGGCGGGTCGTCGAGATCGAGCGGCGGCAGGCCGAGGGCGGGCGCGGGCGCGCCGCCGTCCGCATCGCCCGCCGATGGCGAGCCGCCGAGCGGCGCGAGCTGCAACCCCGGCAGACCCGGACCGCCAATGCCAGGCAGGCCGATCGGGTTGCCACCGCCGTCCTGGCCGCCGAGCGCGGGCAGTTCGATCTGCACATTGTCCAGGTCGATCGTCGGCACATCGTCCCGATAGTGGGTGACGATGCGCGGATAGAAGATGACAACCATGATGGCGATGAACTGGATGGCGATGTAGGGCAGCACGCCGCGATAGATCTGCATCGTCTCGATGCCCTTGATCCGCTCGCCGGTGACCTCGTCATCCCAATCGTTCCGCGGCGCGATCGATCGCAGGTAGAAAAGAGCGAAGCCGAAGGGCGGCGTCAGGAACGAGGTTTGCAGGTTGATGCCCAGGATGATGCCGAGCCAGATCAGGTCGATGCCCAGCGCCTCGGCCGGCGCGACCAGAAGCGGCACGACAATGAAGGCGATCTCGAAGAAGTCGAGGAAGCAGCCCAGGATGAAGACGATCACCGTGACGACGACCAGGAACCCGGTCTCGCCGCCGGGCAGCGACAGGAGCAGTTCCTTGATCCAGATATGACCGTTGATGCCGTAGAAGGTCAGGCCGAACACCCGCGCCCCGATCAGGATGAACATCACGAAAGCGGTGAGCTTGGTCGTCGAATCGAGCGCTTGCTTGAGCGTCTTGAGCGTCAGACGCCGCTTGATCAGGGCGAGGATCAGCGCCCCGGTGGCGCCCATCGCGCCGCCCTCGGTGGGTGTTGCGATGCCAAGGAAGATGGTGCCGAGCACCAAAAAGATGAGGGCGAGCGGCGGGATCAGCACGATGATGACCCGCTCGGTCAGCCGCGAGATCAGGCCCAGCTTGAACTGCCGGTTGATCAGCGAAGCGCCGAGCGCGAACACGGTGGCGGTGGTGGCCGAGGCGACGAAGCGGTTCTCGTAGCTCATCCCGGCATAGAGGACATTCATGCCGGCATAATGGATGGCGACCGAGAGGATGATCATCGCGAAAAGAGACACGATGCCGCCGCCCAGCGTGCGCGTCTCGGGCGGCAGGGCGGGCACCCATTTGGGCTGGATCAGCGTCAGGGCCGCGATGTAGGCGCAATACATGCCCATGATCATCAGCGCCGGATAGAGCGCGCCGATATACATGTCGCCGACCGAGCGGCCGAGCTGGTCGGACATGACGATCAGGACCAGCGATGGCGGCACGATCTGCGCCAGCGTGCCGGCGGCGGCGATCGTTCCGGTGGCGACGGTGCGGTTGTAGCCGTAGCGCATCATGATCGGCAGCGAGATCAGGCCCATGGCGATCACCGAGGCGGCGACGACGCCCGTGGTCGCGCCCAGGAGCCCGCCGACGATGATGACGGCGATCGCAAGGCCGCCTCGCAGGGGCCCGAAGAGCTGACCGATCGTATCCAGCAGATCCTCGGCCATACGCGATCGCTCAAGGATGAGCCCCATGAAGGTGAAGAAGGGAATGGCGAGCAGCACCTCGTTGCGCATGATGTCGAAGGTGCGGTTCGCGTTGGCCGCCAGCAGGTTCGGGAACAGGCGGATCTCGTCGGGCGCGAACATCGAAAGCTCGACGCCGACGAAGAAGAAGATCAGTCCGCCGGCGGCGAGCGTGAAGGCGACCGGGTAGCCGAGCAGCAGCATCGCCATGACGCAGATGAACATGACCGGCCCGATGTTTTGGGCAACAAGCTCGATCATTTGTGCTTCATCCGGTCTTCGAGGTCGGCGGCGCTTTCCATCTCCTCGATTATCGGCGGAAGTTCGTGTTCGGCCGTCGGATCATCGATCGTCCCCGCGATCACCGCGACGCGCTTGATGATCTCGGAGACGCCCTGGAAGGTCAGAAGGACGAAGCCGGCCAGCACCAGGAACTTGGCCGGCCACAGAATGAGCCCGCTGGCGTTCACCGAGATTTCCCTGGTCGTGTAGGAGACCCAGAAGAAGGGCCAGGAAATCCAGACCATGATCAGGCAGAACGGCATCAGAAAGAAGATGTGGCCGAAGAGGTCGATCCAGTCACGGGTCCGCTTGGAGAAGGCCGATGTGGCGACATCGATGCGCACATGCTCGTTGCGCAGGAGCGTATAGGAGGCGGCGAGCATGAAGACGGCGCCGTAAAGGTACCATTGCAATTCGAGCCAGGCGTTGGACGAATTGTCGAAGATCTTGCGGATGGTGGCGTTGCCCGCGCTGACCAGCACGGCGATCAGGATCAGCCACGAAACCGAGCGGCCAATGAACGTGTTGACCGCATCGATGCCGGCCGAAACTCTCAACAATGCAGACATACCCCTCCCCTGAGTTTGCCGCTGGCCGCATCGAACCTGAGGCGGCGCATCGCCGGCCGATCCGTGATGGCGCACCTTGTTGACGCAGAGCCGGAAAATCAAGGCCGAGGAGGCCCGATGGCGGCATGACCGAGAGCAATTCCAGCGAACGCGGGAACCGGTTTCGCGTTCGGAATTACAGCTAAACAAATATTCGGAGCGCTTGATCTATTCAGCGATAATAAAAGCGCCCTAGTGTGGCTTATTTGAATTTCCTATCCTTATTTCAGCGAACCCGGCACAGGCGCTCCAAATCCGAAAACCACGCGAACTACAACAATTTATCCAGTGTCCTCATCGAATCTGAAATCCACACAGAGGCTGATGCAAATCCAACGAACCTTAGATTCGAGACACTAGCATCGATCGGTCAGCCTGGCAACAAAGTGGTAAAAAAGATTAACCAATGCGCCGAGCCTTTCCCTTCGGCGGCCCGTTTCGGGCCTCGAACGCATCGGGATCGCCGGGGCAAGCCGTACGCGGGCGCAGTGGCAGGGATCGGCCGGTCGCTTTGGCGGCCGGCGGCAGGCCGTTTGTTCGCAAGCGGGAGCTGTTCAAACTTCAGAAGAGAGGCCGCTTTATGCTGCATATTAACGTTCTTTTAATATATGTTATTGTAAGTGAACTTTAATTCGATGGGAAATATGTTGCCCTGAAATCTTTGTTGTATGCCGGCTCTGTCGAGCCGCACCGCTTCCTCAGCGCATGGGAAACGCTTCCTTAACGCTGCGCCCTTACGGTCCTGCCGAAAGGGCAGGCTATGACTCTTCAGCGCGAATCGTCGCATCGCGACGAGGCAGAAGCGGAAATCTACCTCAGCTTCATCGACAGCCTTTTTGCTGATCGCCGCGGCATGCTTGTCGGCCTTGTCCTTCAGGTCGGCATATCCGCCTGCGTCTACCTGGAAAGCCGCCTCATGGTCATGGGCGCGTGGCCGGCCGTCTTCGTCCTCATCGCCGGATACCGCTATTTCCACATCGTCAGCTATGCCCGCGAGCGCGATAGGGCAGCCGAGCCCGACGAGGCGGCCCGCCTGGCCTGGGCACAGCGATGGGAGCGGCGCTACATCGTGTCTTCGGGCGGGGCGGGGCTTGCGGTCGGCCTGTTCGCCTGGTGCAGCCTTGAACTGGTGGGCAGCGAGTTTGCCATCATCCTGGCCCTGTCGATGGTCTTTGCGGCGCTGCCGACCATCGTCGGACGGCTTTATGGGTCGGTCCGGCTGGCGGCGGTGCTGACGGTGCTGTCGATTGGGGCGCCCGCGGCGAGCCTTGCAAGCAACCGCGACGTGCAAAGCACCATCGCGCTCATCTTGCTGCTGCCTTATGTGGGCCTCGTGCTGAGCATGGTTAGCCGCGTACGATCCACGGTCGTGGCGGCGGTGCGCGGCCGGCTTGAAAAGACCGAACTGGCGAACCGTTTCGACGTCGCGCTCACGAACATGTCGCACGGCGTGATCATGTTCGACAGGGATGAACGGGTTGTCGTCTTCAATCGACGCGCGCGTGTGCTGTTGCAGATCCCGCAATATGTGCGCATCGAGGGCCGCTGCTTCGGTACGCTGATGCGGTACGCCCAGCGCTACCGGCTGGTTCCGACGGACGTCGAGGCCGGATTCCGGGAAACGATATCGCGGCTGCTGCACGACAGCAGCGACAAGGCCGAGGTCCGGTTGAGCAATGGCGTTCACATCGAATATTCCGGGACACGCCGACCGGAGGGCGGCTCGGTTCTCATCCTGGAGGACGTCACCGAGCGGGCGCGGGCGCAGGAGCGCATAAAGGCGATGGCCCGGTTCGACAGCCTGACCGAGCTTCCCAACCGAACCCATTTCGCCGACATGGCGGTGCGCCGCGCCGCCGAAGCCGATCCGGACGCGCAATGCCTGCTGATCTCCTTTGATGTCGATGATTTCAAGCGCATCAACGATTCCATCGGGCACGCCCAGGGCGACGCGCTGCTGCGCGCCATCGGCCGGCGGCTCAAGCGCGACTATGCCGAAGATGCGGTGATCGCCCGGCTCGGCGGCGATGAGTTCATGCTCTTCGTCGACGCCCTGCCGCAGGGAACGACGCCCGGCGCCTTCGCCGAGCGGCTGAAGGCTTGCCTTGGCAAATCGTTCCGCATCGGTCCCGAGAAGGTCTTCATCACGCAATCGTTCGGCATCGCGACGGGCCGCGCCGGCGATTTCGATCTTAAGACCGCCATGGTCGAGGCCGATCTTGCGCTCTACCAGTCCAAGGCGCAGGGCAAGGGCGCATGGTCGGTGTTCGAGCCGGACATGAACGTCCGGTACCTGCGCCGGCAGTTGCTGAAGGGCGAACTGGCCAAGGCGATCGAGCAGGGCGCGCTGGCGGTGCGCTACCAGCCGATCGTCGAGGCCGAGACCGGACGCGTTGTCGCCTGCGAGGCGCTGTCGCGCTGGCAGCACCCCCAGCACGGCAACATCTCGCCGGCCGAATACATTCCCCTGGCCGAGGAGATGGGCATCATCACCCGTCTCACCGAACAGGTGATTTTCTCGGCCGCGCGCGATTGCGCCACCTGGCCAGACCACATCACCGTGTCGGTGAACCTGTCATCGATCGATTTTCAGCAAGACGATATCTGCCACACCATTCAGGCGGCGCTCGATGCGGCCGGCCTTGCGCCGGAACGGCTCGTGGCCGAGATCACGGAGACGGCGGTCATCAGCAACGAGGCAGATATGATCGAGCGCCTGACCCGCATTCGCGACACCGGCGTCGGCATCGCGCTCGACGACTTCGGGACTGGCTATTCCTCTCTGAGCTACCTGCACCGGCTGCCGCTGGACCGGGTCAAGATCGACCGCCTGTTCGTGGCCGGCATCGAGACCGGCGAAACGCCCATGGCGCTGCTGCGTGGCATCATCGATCTGTGCCACGGCCTTGGCCTCAAGATCACCGTCGAGGGCGTTGAAAAGCCCGGCCAGATGGCGATCGTGCGCCGCTCGGGCAAGATCGACAAGGTGCAGGGCTTTCTGTTCGGGCCGGCCCTGCCGGCATCGGCGATCGCCGAGATGGCGACACGCATGCCCGCCAGCGCGGGCGAGCCGGCATCGGACGCGCCGCAGGTGGCGGCCGGCGCCTCATCCTGACGGCCGCCAGGATCAAGACCCGGTCGGACCATTTGCGCCGCGCGCCAAAGGCACAGCCCTGTCGCAGGACAAAGGCTAGGGCGAATTCCCCTTCGGTTGCGTCACCGGCCATATCTTCGATGCCCGCGCGGGCAACGCCGTGGGATTTTCCTGGCAAGGCAACGACGCAATGGATCAAGCGCAGGCGGGCGGCCGGGCCGCACTCCAGCCCAACGGCCCCCTCAACGGCGCATCGCACGCCGCACCATGTCCTCGATCACGGGCCGCTGCGTTTCGAATGCCTGGCCGGCCAGCCAGCTCATCTTGCCGCCGACCACCAGATGCGCATAGCCGTGCACCATCGACCAGCAGGCCGTCACGTCGCGCCAGCCGTCTTGCGATGCGAGCGCATCCGGCCCGCGAACACGGGCCACCGCATTGACGAAAAGGGAGAAGGCGGTTTCGGCCGCCTTTTTCAATGCGTCCGGCTTCGGTCCCGTCCCGCGGCCCCCGAACATCAGATGGAACAGATGCGCATTGTCGGCCGCAAAACGCACATAGCCGACACCCGCCGCCGCCAGTTGCGCTGCCGGCGCGCCGTCGGCGCGCGCCTGCTCCCGCCTCATCGTCACGGTCAAGCGCTCGAAACCGGCCTGCGACAGCCCATGCAGAAGCGCGGTCACATCCCCGAAATGGTGGGCGGGCGCGGCATGGCTGACACCGGCGCGCCTGGCAACCGAGCGCAGCGAAAAGCCGTCCTCGCCCTTTTCGATCAGTTCGGCCTCGGCGGCCGCAAGCAGCGCATCGCGCAACGCGCCATGATGATAGCGTCCCGATCGCGCTTCGGTCTCCGGTCCGGCCATGTCATATGCTAGCGCGCGAACCAGGCAATGTCAAAATTGACGGCACATCAATATTGACATTGTCAAGTCAAGACGCCCGCCCAACCATCAGGAAGCGCTCGACGCGGTCGAGCCCGCGTTCGATATTGTCCAGCGTGTTGGCGTAGGAGACACGCATGAAGCCTTCACCCAGCACGCCGAAGTCCGGCCCGCCGATCAGCGCAACGCCGGCCTCTTCAAGGAGCGCGCTTGCGAGCGGTCTGGACTGCCGGCCCGTGCCCGAAATGTCGGCGAAGGCGTAAAACGCGCCCTTGGGCGTGGCGCATGTCACGCCCTCGATCGCGTTCAGGCGCTCCACCACGAAGCGCCTGCGTTCGTCGAACGCGGCCATCATCGCCGCCACATCGTCCTGCGGCCCGTCGATCGCCGCGATCCCGGCATGCTGGGCGGCCGCGTTCACGCAGGACCAGCAATTGACCGCCAGCTTGCGCACCGCCTCGTAAAGCGGCGCCGGCCAGACAGACCAGCCCAGCCGCCAGCCGGTCATCGCCCATGTCTTCGACCAGCCGTTCAGAACGACCAGCCGGTCGCGCAGCGCCGGAAATTCCAGCAGCGAGGTATGCTCGGCGCCATCATAGACCATCACGTCGTAGATCTCGTCGGACAGGACCGCGACCTGCGGGTGACGGTCGAGCAAGGCCGCAAGGGCCTCGATTTCGCCGCGCGGCGCCACCCCGCCGGTCGGATTGCCCGGCGAATTGACGATCAGCAGGCGCGTTCGCGGCGTGATCAGCCCCGCCACCGCCTCGGCCTTCACCGCAAAGCCGTTCCCGGCGCGCATCGGCACCGGCACCGGCGTCGCGCCGGTCGCCTCGATCATCGAGCGATAGATCGGAAAGCCCGGATCGGGATAGAGGATCTCCGCGCCCGGCGCGCCGAACATCATGATCGCTGCGAACATGGCCGGCTTGCCGCCCGGCGTGATCATGATCGCCTCGGGCGACACATCTTGGCCCGTCAGCGCCCGGATGCGCCGGCTCACCGCCTCGCGGGTCGCCACAAGTCCGTTGGCGGGCGTATAGCCGTGCGCCCCGTCGCGCAGCGCCCTGACCGCGGCCTCGACGATATGCGGCGGCGTCGAAAAATCCGGCTGGCCGATGCCCAGATTGACGATGTCGCGGCCCTGGTCCGCCAGTTCGCTGGCCCGCGCCAGCACGGCGAAGGCGTTTTCCTCGCCCATCCGCTTGAAGAAGGGGGTGATGTCGTGCATGGCTTCCTCCCGCCCCGCCATGCGGCGGTCTTGGGGACGAGTCAAGCCAGACGATGACCACCGACCTGTCACGATGGACCCCGCGCGAGCGGCCTTCCAGCGCGCCCGTGGCGGGCCGTCACGTCGCCATCGTTCCGTTCGACCGCGCCGCCCACGAGACGCCGCTCTGGGACGCGTTCGGCGGGCTTGCGGCCAACGAGCTGCTCTATCATTTCGGCTGGCGGCATATGGACCGCGCCGCCGATCTGGGTGCCATCCTCGAAGGGTTGAACGCCGGGCACGGCTTCGTCACCTGCGTCTTCGCCCACCCCGAAACCGCCGCCATAATGGGCATGGCGAGCTATATGCGCATCGATGAACGAAACGGCGTGTGCGAGGTGGGCTGCGTCGCCCACGGCGCGCCGATGGCCCGCTCGCCGGCCTCCACCGAGGCGCATTACCTGATGGCCCGGCGCGTCTTCGACGAACTGGGCTACCGGCGCTACGAATGGAAGCTGAACAATCCCAACCAGGCATCCCACCGCGCCGCGCGCCGGTTCGGCTTTGTCTTCGAGGGCGTGTTCCGCCAGCACGCGGTCAAACCCTATGGCAATCGCGACACCGCATGGTATGCGATGCTCGACGGCGAATGGCCGGCTGTTCGGCAGGCGATGGAGCGCTGGCTCGCCCCCGCCAATTTCGACACCCGCGGCCGACAGCGCCGGACATTGCTTGAGATAAGGACCGATATTCATGCCGGGCAGACTTGAAGGAAAAATCGCCGTCGTCACCGCCGCCGGACAGGGCATCGGCAGGGCCATCGCCGACCGGTTCGCCGAGGAAGGCGCTCAGGTCTGGGCGAGCGACCTGGACCCGGCCAAGCTCGACGGCTCCGCCTTTGCCGATGCGCGGGCGCTCGACGTCACCGACACGGGCGCGGTCGACGCCTATGCCGGGGCGGTCGGCGCCATCGACGTTCTGGCCAACGTGGCCGGGTTCGTCCATCACGGCACGGTGCTGGACTGTTCGGAGAAGGACTGGGATTTTTCCTTCGACCTGAACGTCAAATCCATGCACCGGACGATCCGCGCCTTCCTGCCGGCCATGCTCGACCGGGCGGGAACGACCGGCGCGAACGCATCCATCGTCAACCTGTCGTCCGCCGCCTCATCGATCAAGGGCGTGCCCGACCGCTACGTCTACGGGGCGACCAAGGCGGCCATCATCGGCATGACCAAGGCGGTGGCGGCCGACTTCATTGGCCGGAAGGTGCGGTGCAATGCGATCTGCCCCGGAACGGTGGAATCGCCCTCGCTGCGGCAACGCATCGAAACGCTTGGCGCCCAGGTGGGCGGTTACGATGCCGCCTATGCGCAGTTCGTCGCCCGCCAGCCAATGGGCCGCATCGCCCGTGCGGTCGAGATCGCCGACATGGCGGTCTATCTCGCTTCCGACGAAGCGGCCTTCGTGACCGGCACGGCGATGGCCATCGACGGAGGCTGGACATTGTGAACGCGCCCGACGACAAAGGGCACACAAGGCCGCCCGACTATGATCGCGGCACACTGATCGCCGCCGGCCTGATCTTCGTCGGCTTTGCGCTTTTGCTGTATTTCCTGCCGGCGATCATGACGGCGATCGGCGGCGACAATCCCTGGGCCGCCGGCGCGGCGGTGGCGGCGGTTCTGACGCTGCCGTTTCTGGGCTTGTGGCTGCGCGGGCGCGCAAGGCGCCAAAGGCGCTGATCAGGCGCCGAGCGCCCCGCCCAGAAGCGTGACGCCCATGGCGACGATCAAAAGCGCGCCGCCGATCTCGATCGCGCGGCCGAGCCGACCCGACAATGCCGGCGCGCCCGACAGGCGCAATGCGACGTTCTTGGCGGTCACGGCCAGCGTCGCCAGGACCGACACGGTGATCGCAACGCCGATCGCCATGGCGAAGACCGACACGATGCCCGCCACCCACAGCCCGCTCAGGAAGGCAAAGGTCAGCACGATCAGCGCGCCGGTGCAGGGCCTGAGCCCGACCGACACCGTCACCGCGGCGGCATCGCGCCAGCCCATCGGGCCGGCCAGCCGATCGGGCGCGGGCATGTGCGCATGGCCGCAGGAGGCGCAGGTCTCGCCCGGCGCGTGATCATGGCCATGACCGTGACCATGACCGTCGCGGCCCGGCCGGACCGCCGCCGCCGCCGACAGCGTGGCCGGCCGCGCCGATGGCCGCAGCGCGCCCGTCTTGCGCGCCAGCAGCCACACGCCCAGCGCGATCACGAACCCGTAGGAAGCGATCTCGACGAACCGGGTCGTCTGCGTCTGGGTGATCGACAGTTGCCGCAGAACGAGGAAGCCAAGGCCCACGATGGCGATCGCCGACAGCGCCTGCACGATCGATGCGCAGAACGAAAGAAGGACGCCGCGCCTCAGCGCCGTCTCGTTGGCCAGCATGTAGGACGAGATGACCACCTTGCCGTGGCCCGGCCCGGCGGCATGCAGGACACCATAGACGAACGACAGGCCGACCAGGAGCCACACGGCGGCGCCGCTGTCGCGAATGTCGATCAGCGCCGCGCGGAGCCGGGCATAGAAATCCTGCTGATGCTGCGCGATCCAGGCAAAAAAGCCCGACAGCGGGCCGTCCTGGACCACGCCCTGCTCGGCGACGCCGATGCCGAGCGAGGATTGCGCCAGCGCCGGGCCGGACAGGGCAAGGGCGGCCGCAACGGCAAGGCCGATCGCCAGGCCCCGCCTCATGCGCAGCGAACTTCCATGCGGGTGGCGAAGATCCTGGACCAGTCATTGCCTTCGGGATCGCTGAAGAACGCCTCGGTGAGCGAATCCTGGTTGGCGGCGATCGCCTCGTCCGGATCCGGGACCACCATCCGGTGGCCGCACCCGTCCGGCGCGCCGACCAGCACCATGTTGGCCTCGTCGTAAAAGTCGATCGCCGTGTAGAAGGTCGGGTCGTAGACCGAAATCGACGGATTGTCGGCGAGCGCCACCGGTTGCACCGGCTGCGAGGTGAACAGGATCAGCAACTGGCCGTCGACCATGTCGACGCGCATGTCGGTCACCTCGGCGACGGCGATCTCCCGGCCGCCGACCGTCACCGCCTGGAAATAGCCGAAATCGGCGATCGAGGTGGAGACGACCTGGGCGACCTGCTCCAGTTCCGGGATTTCCAGTTCGCCGCTGCCGTCGGCATCGAACTCGAACAGCACCGTCGACGAGAACAGATCGTCGAACCGCCAGACATGGCGCAGCCGGTCGATCATGCCCTTCGGCGTGACGGTGACCTCAAGGCGCGCCTCGGCGAAGACGTGCGGATGGGCGCGCGCCGCCGCCGGCGCCGCAAGGCTTGCCGCGACCGCAAATGCCATCAATGCATGCCGCTGCATCACAGTGCCCGGCCCCCGAAGCGTTCCGTGTGGTCGGGTTGCGCCATGGGAAGCTGGCCGAATTATGGCGCGCCGGGCGCAAGGCACGGCCCGCCCGGCGGACAATGGTCCTTGAACCACACGGCGAGAAAGTCGACCAGCGCGCGCACCTTGGCCGGCAGGTAGCGCCGATGCGGATAGACCGCATAGATGCCCGAGGGCTGGCCGAGCGCGCCCGGCAGCACCTCGACCAGCCGTCCGTCGCGCAGGTCGGCGGCGACGATGAAATCCGGCGACATCAAAAATCCCAGATCGGCGAGCGCGGCCATGCGCGCGGCGAGCGGGCTGTTGACGCGGATGGGACCATCGATCGGCACCGACTGCACCTCGCCCTCGCCGTTGCGGTAGGCGATCGTGTTGCGTCGCCGCGCATTGGTGTCGACGATGCAGGGCAGTTGCGACAGGTCGGCGACCTGCGCGGGCATGCCGTGCGCCCGGATCGTGGCCGGCGAGGCGCACAGGACCAGCCGCACCGGCGCCAGGCGGCGCGCGATCAGCCCCGAATCCTCAAGCTGCGTGATGCGCAGCGCGATGTCGTAGCCCTCCTCGACCAGATCGACGAAGCGGTCGTCCAGCTCGATGTCGAGCCGGATGTCGGGGTTGGCCTTTGCGAAGTCGATGAGCGACCGGCCGATGCCGACATCGGCCATGGTGCGCGGAGCCGACACCTTGATCGTTCCGGCGAGGCCGGCGCGCGCATCGCGGATTTCCTCGCGCAAATCGTCGAACTCGCGCAGAAGGTCGAGCGCGCGGCGATAATAGACGTACCCCTGCTCGGTCGGCGAAAACTGCCGGGTGGTGCGGTTCAGCAGCAGCACGCCCAGATCGTCCTCAAGCTCGCGGACATATTTCGACAAAAGCGCCTTGGAGCGCCCCTGCGCCCGCGCGGCAGCCGAGAACCCTTCATTGTCGACCACCGCGACGAAGGCGCGCATGCGCGTCAGCGTGTCCATGTGCGGCGAATCTCCCGTCAGGCGCGAAGCAGTCCGATCATGGCCGCGCCGCGCGCCCCTGTCCACCACCGGCAGCGATATGGCCGGGGGCGATCCGGCGGTTGACCGAAGTCAACGCGGCCGCCCACGGGCCGCGCCATGATCGCGGCATCGAAACGGAGACCGGACCGATGAGCCTTCGCCATGTCCGCCTTGAGATGGCGCGCGAGCCCGCCTTCCCGCAGGGCAATCCCAACCGCGGCTACGAGCTGGTTCTGCCGCTCGGCGCCGACGACAAGATCGACCCGGCCGAATGGGAGGGCAACCCGTCCGCCTGCACGGTCGAGCGGTTCTGGGACGGCGAGAAGACCGAACTGGGCTATGTCGAGCGCAACCGGCACGGCCAGTGGGTGTTCGACTACGACTTTGACGACGAAGCCGACGACGAGGAAGGCTTCCGGCTGGGCGAACATGCCTTCCGAATCGGCGAATATGTCTCCATCGCCGACCATGAGGGCACGATGCACACCTTCACGGTCGTGCGCATCGCCCCGACCTGAACCGGTGTCGAGGCTCGTTGCATGCGCCGTCCCGGGTTGCGCGGCCAGCCGGCCGGCGGGCTTGTGACCGACCCTTGGTTGTAGGGTGCGGTTTGCCGGCTTATCATGCGCCCATGAACAGGTTCTACATCCCAGCCGACGACACCGAAAACGAGGCGCTGCTCGCACGCTTGCAGGACGTGGCGCGGCAGGGGCGCACCCATTTTGCGCGTCATCTGTTCCGGACGGGCCTGCATGCGGGCCAGGAACGCATCATCGAAGCGCTGGCCGGCGTCGAGACGGCGACGCCGGGCGCGCTGGCGGGCCTGCTCGGCGTGCGCGCGCCCACCATCACCAAGACCATTGGCCGGCTTGAGGAGCAAGGCTTCGTCGCCCGCGCCGCCTCCGCTTCGGACGGCCGCCAGGTGACCGTCACGCTCACCGATGCGGGCCGCGCGGTCGTCGGAGCCATGACGAAGGCCATCGCCAGAGCCGAAAAGCAGGCGCTCAAGGGGGTCAAGAAGAAGGAGCGCAAACAGCTTGAGAAGATCCTCGGCAAGATAGAAGCCAACCTTGCCGACCGCCAGGAGGCCGAGCAGGCCGCCGCCAGACCGGCAGGCGGCAAGACCCGGCGGCGCAAGGACTGAGCGGAGCGGGCCGCCCTTTACCACGGCATTAAATCCGTTTAGCCATGTTAGATCGTGTTTAATAATGCAGGCGCATGCGTCCGGTGCAGAAGATCAAGCTATCGACGATAGGCGAAGCGCTCGGCGTATCAACGGCAACGGTCTCGCTCGCCCTGCGCGACAGCCCGCTCGTCGCCGAAGCGACCAGGCAGCGCATCAAGGCCTATGCCCGCGAAATCGGCTACATCTACAACCGCCGCGCCGCCAGCCTGCGCACCTCCAAATCCGACATTATCGGCGTCGTCGTGCACGACATCATGAACCCGTTCTATGCGGAGATCCTGCGCGCCATCGAGACCGAGCTCGACAGGTCCGGCCAGACCTTCCTGCTGTCCAACCATTATGATTCGGTCGACAAGCAGCGCGTCTTCCTCGAAACGCTCATGCAGCTTGGCGCGGACGGCGTGATCATGTCGCCGGCGATCGACACGCCGCCGGCCGACATCGCGCTCGGCATCCGCAACGGGCTGCCATTCGTCTTCATCGCGCGCTCGATGGACGGGGCGGACGTGCCGGTCTTCCGTGGCGAC
The DNA here is from genome assembly GCF_984466335.1 of Roseitalea sp. NCBI lineage: Bacteria > Pseudomonadati > Pseudomonadota > Alphaproteobacteria > Hyphomicrobiales > Ahrensiaceae > Roseitalea > Roseitalea sp. Next base: position 14,939 of record NZ_CFIFWG010000009.1, read on the forward strand.
GACGCCTTCGGCATCGGACTTGCGACCAACCATCTGATCGCGCTCGGGCACACGCGCATCGCCATGATCGGCGGATCGGACAAGACCTCGACCGGGCGCGACCGCTACCGGGGCTATCGCGAGGCGATGGACAGGGCCGGCCTTGACGAGCGGCGCGGCTGGCGCATTCAGGGCCCGCGCACCAAGGCGGCCGGGTTCGAGGCGGCCAGCCAGTTCCTGGCGCTGCGCGAGCGGCCGACCGCGGCGGTCTGCTGGAACGATCTGGTCGCGATCGGGATGATGAGCGGCATCGCCCGCGCCGGGCTGAGACCCGGCATCGACATTTCGGTGACCGGCTATGACGATCTGGAGGAAGCCTCGATCGCGACACCGGCGCTGACGACGGTCTGGAACGGACAGCGCGATGTCGGCCGCGATGCGGCGCGCGCCCTGCTCGACCGGATCGAAGGCAAGAAATCGCTCAAGGGCACCTTGCATTTGGTGCGCCCGGAACTGCACATACGCCAGTCGACCAGCAAGCCCAACAAGGAGTGACCCATGCCCGACAATGCGGCGCGCGCCGGACGCGTGCTCGTCAGCAGGCGCGGCCATGACTGGACCCGCGAACAGGCGCGGGCGCGCTTTGACTGCGTGATCGCCGAGCCCGACGAAGTGCTCGCCCTCAACGCCGCCGAGCGCGCCGCGATCACCGGCTTGGCCACGCTGATGTCGTCCGTGGACGCCGGCCTGATCGACGCGCTGGCCAACCTCAGGATCATCGCGTCGTTCGGCGTGGGCTACGACCATGTCGACGCCGAGCACGCGGCCGCAAAGGGCATCATCGTCACGCACACGCCCCATGTGCTCGACGAGGAGGTGGCCGACACGGCGATCGGGCTTCTGATCAACACGCTGCGCGAACTGCCGCGCGCCGAGACATGGCTGCGCGCGGGCAGGTGGCGGTCCGAGGGCAGCTATCGGCTGACGCCGCTGACACTGCGCGGCCGAAGGGTCGGCATATACGGGCTGGGCCGGATCGGCCTTGCCGTGGCGCGGCGCCTTGAAGGCTTCGGCGTCCCCATCCACTATCACAACCGGTCGCAGCGCGATGATGTCGCCTATCCCTATCATGCCACCCTGTCCTCGCTCGCCGACGCCTGCGACACGCTGATCTCGGTGGCGCCCGGAACGCCGCAGACCCGCCATTCCATCGATGGCCCGATCCTTGAACGCCTCGGCGCCGACGGTGTCCTCGTCAATGTCGGCCGCGGCTCGGTCGTCGATGAGGGCGCACTCGCCGCCGCGCTGCATACCGGCGCCATCGCGGCGGCCGGGCTCGACGTGTTCGAGGACGAGCCGAACGTGCCGCAGGCGCTTCTCGATGCGCCCAACGCCTGCCTGCTGCCGCATGTGGCATCGGCGTCGGTGGCGACCCGCCGGGCGATGGGGCAGCTCGTCATCGACAATCTGACGGACTGGTTCGACAAGGGCACCGTGCGGACGCCGGTTCCGGAATCGCGCCACCTGGCCGGATAGGCGCGGTCAGGCGGTCCCGTGCCGAGGGGCCGCAACGCTTCGTTAACCTTGCCGCCGCATCCTGAACGTCGACCAAGGGTGCATATCAATGCGGCTTTCCTCCAGCCAGTGGCTCAATGCGCTCGCCGTGGCGGGCGTGGGGGCGATGATGATCGCCGCCGGCGCGCAAACGCCCGGCGAAACGCCTCGCGGCGTCGATCCGATCGTCACCGCCTCGACGGGACCGGACGGGTCCCGCCACGGCACCGACCGGTTCACCGTGATCGACCACCGCACACAGATGAGCTGCCCGCTCGTGCTGCATCACGCCAAGGGGTACGACGTGCACCGGATCGAACCCGACCCGTCCTGCGACAGGCTGGGCGACAGCTTCGCGCGGGCGCGCGCCTGGCGCGAGGACGGCCGGGGAACGGTGACGATCACCGATCATCGCGGCGCCGAACTGATGCGCCTGGCACCCGGCGACGGCTTGGCCTGGGAGGTGGTCGAGCCGTCCCACATGCGCGCGTCGCTGGCCGCGCACTGACCTGCCGGCGTCACGGCGCCCGTTGCGCCGCGCCCCGCCGCGGAGTGCCGGCATGGGCGCGCACGGCAGCGCCGAAGGCTTCAAACAGACGCCGCGAGGGCGGGTCCGTCGTCGCCCAATATTCGGGATGCCATTGCACGCCGACCGCAAAGCCGGCCGCATCGATCACCGAGACCGCCTCGATCGTGCCGTCCCCGGCGCGCGCCTCGACGACCAGTCGCGGCGACAGCCGGTCGATGGCCTGCCGGTGCAGCGAATTGACCGACAGCGGCGCGGCGCCGACGATGGACGCCAGGCGGGTGCCGGCCTCGGGCATCACCGGGTGGGCAAGCGCGAAACGGTCGTCCCAGCTTCCGCTTTCGTCATCCCGGTGGTCGTCCGATCCCTCACGCTCCTGGATTTCGGTTTCCAGCGTGCCGCCCAGGGCGACGTTGAGTTCCTGAATGCCGCGACAGATCGCGAGCAGAGGCACGCCCGCATCCACGGCCGCACGGGCGACCGGCAGGCTCGTTGCGTCGCGATCCCGGTCGTAGGGCGCGTGGCGCGCCGAGGGCGCGACGCCGTAGCGGTCGGGATGAACGTTCGTCTTCGAGCCGCCCAGCAGGACGCCGTCGACCCGCGAAAGAAGGCCAGGCACGTCGATCCGGCCGCCGAGCGCCGGAACCAGCAGCGGCAGGACGCCGGCGACGTCCAGCGCCGCGCTCAGATAGTTCTCGCGAACGCCGTGCATCCGATAACCGTCGTAATCGCGAACATCGCAGACGGTGGCGACGAGGGGCTGCATGCCGTGCGGTCCTTTTCCGGTGCTCGTGCCGCCTCGTTCTACCCCGTTTTCAGGCGCAGCGAAATCTCCAGGCGGCTCCAGGAGCCGGGCGATGCGGACCGCCCGCAACTCTAATCGATTAAGTGGAAAAAAAAGTTGACCAGTTTGCCCGCACCCGGTGGACAGTGCCATTTAAAGCTGTAATTTGCGCTTTCATTGAAGGCGGCGAGAGGATGAAACAGCCGCTTTTGGTCAATTGCGTTCACGGGAGGGTCATATGGATCGTCGTTCGTTCATCAAGAAAGCCGGCGTCGCCGGCGCGGCAGCCGCCACGACGCTGGCGGCACCGGCAATCGCCCAGGAAATGCCGCAGATAACCTGGCGCTGCTCTTCGGGCTTTCCCAAGGCGCTCGACACCATCTACGGGGCCGCCGAAGTGTTTTCCGAGGCCGTCAAGGAGATGACCGACGGCAATTTCACCATCCAGGTCTTCGCCGCCGGCGAAATCGTCGGCGCGCTGGAAGGCTTGAATGCGGTGCAAAACGGCACGATCGAATGCGCGCACACCACCTCCTATTATTTCTGGGGAACCGACCCGACCTTCGCCTTCGGCACAGGCGTCCCGTTCGGCCTGAACCAGCGCATGACCAATGGCTGGTTCTATGAGGGCGGCGGTATTGATCTGCTCAACGAATTCTACGCCAAATACAACATAATCGCGTTCCCGGCCGGCAATACCGGCGCCCAGATGGGCGGCTGGTTCCGCAACGAGATCAACACGCTCGAAGACATGCAGGGCCTGAAGTTCCGCATCGGCGGTTATGGCGGCAAGATCATCGAGCGCATCGGCGTGGTTCCACAGGGCCTGCCCGCCGGTGACATCTACCCGGCGCTGGAGCGCGGCACGATCGACGCCGCCGAGTTCGTCGGCCCCTATGACGATGCCAAGCTCGGCTTCAACAAGGTCGCCCGATACTATTACTATCCAGGCTGGTGGGAAGGCGGCGTCGCCGTGCTGAGCATGATCAACCTGGATGCCTGGAACAACCTGCCGCCGATCTATCAGGGTATCGTCAAGAACGCCTCGGCCATGGCCAACTCGGTGATGATGGCGCGCTACGACACGCTCAACCCCCAGTCTCTCAAGGAGCTGGCGGCCACCGGCACGCAATTGCGCCCCTACAGCCAGGAGATTCTAGAGGCGTGCTTCCAGGCCGCTTCGGACGAGTATGCCGAGGAAAGCGCGCGCAATCCGGACTTCAAGAAAGTGCACGACAGCTATATGGGCTACCGAAAGGACGCCTATCTGTGGATGCAGCTTTCGGAATACAATTTCGACACCTTCCAGATGCTACAGCAACGCGCCGGCCGCCTCTGAGGCCGACCTTCATCGCGACAAAAAGCCGGCATGGCGCCATGCCGGCTTTTTGTAAGAAGCGGCATCTAGAGCGTATCTGGCTTCGATTGGTTCGGGCGCTTAAAATGCCGGTCGCGGCGCGCCTCGAAGGGCGAGGCGATCCATCGGCACCCTACCCCAGCCCCGCCGCCTGCCTCGCCAACGCCGTGATCCGGTCCCAGTCGCCCGCATCGACCGCCTCCTTGGGCGCCACCCAGGAACCGCCGACGCAAAGCACATTGGGCAGGGCCAGATAGTCGCCCGCATTGCCCGCCGACACGCCGCCCGTGGGGCAGAACCGCACGGCGGCGAAGGGCGAGGCGAGCGCCTTGAGGTAGGAGTGCCCTCCGGCCTGTTCGGCCGGGAAGAACTTCAGATGCGTATAGCCCTCTTCGAGCGCCGCCATGATCTCGCTGGGCGTCGCGCAACCGGGCAGAAGCGGCACGCCGCCTTCGGCCGCCTCGGCAAGATCGGGCGTGAACCCAGGCGAGACGACGAAACGTGCGCCGGCCCGGGCCGCCGCCTCGTACTGGGCAGGACCAAGCGCCGTGCCCGCGCCGACGACCGCCTCGGGCACGGCGGCGGCAATGGCGGCGATCGCATCGAGCGCCGCATCGGTGCGCAGCGTGATCTCGACCGCCGGCAGGCCGCCCGCGGCAAGCGCGCGCGCCAGCGACACCGCCCGCCCGGCATCGTCGATGACGATCACCGGGATCACCGGCTGGCCGGCCATGATCGGCACGAGGGCATCGAGATTCTGGCTCATTGGCGCTCTCCCAGGGCAGGCAACATGCCGCGGCTCTTAAATCGGTTCATCCGGCCTGTCCATGCGCGATCACCGTGCCCGGCCCCATGCGACCAGCGCCCGGAAAAGGCGCCACAGGAGGGCAAGGACGCCGCGCCGGCCACCCAGCCTCGGCAGGGCACGGGACAGGGCGTCCGCGCTATGCGGACCGTAGATGCCGTCGATGGCCAGGCCGTGACGGGCCTGGAAGGCGCGCAACGCCGCCTCCGTGCGGGGGCCGAACGCGCCGTCGGCACGCAGCGGATAGCCGGCGGTCGTCAGCATGCGCTGCATCGTCCGCACATCCTCGCCGCGATCGCCGCGCCGCAGCGGGCCGGAAAGCGCCTTGCGCCTTGGCCGAACCGAAGAAAGCCGGCGCCCGCGATGGCGGGCATGGGCCGCCTCCAGCCGAACGTCGTAGCGGTTCTCCGCATAGGCCGGCCCGTTGTAGCGCCTGGCGAAACCGGCCCAGTCGCGCGCACGCAGCAGCGGCGTCAGCCGGTTGACATCGATGAACCGGAGCATCAGCCGGACCTGACCCTCAACGCCCGAACGCGCCTGCCGCGCCAGCGCCTCGGGCGAGCAATAGCCCAGCTCTTTCCAATGGGCGCCCATCACCTGGCCGATCCCCCAGGAGACCGATTGCAGAGCCGCGTTGCGATCGATGCGCACGGCGCGGTCGAGCAGCCGCCAGCGGTCGGCCTGCCTGCGCGGATTGGCGATCGCCCCCGCACGGGGCGAGGCAAGACCGGCCTTCCGGGCGGCGGCGCGTTTGCCGTCGGCGACCAGACGGTCGAAATAATGCCCCTCGAAGCGGATCAGCGGTTCCTTGCGGCCGCCGATCATGGCGAAGGCGCGGCCGCCCGCTTCGACTTCGGCGACCGCCTTCAACGCGGCCGGCTCGATGCCGCGCTCGCGCGCGAGGCGCTCGATCACATGCAATGTCTCGTCGGAAAAGGCGGGCATGGCGGGCTCCCATGAACGAAGGAGCGGTCAGTATCGGCGGCGGCGGACGCGGTTGGATAAGTTCGGCACGGCGGCAGGCTTATCCTGCCGCGCCCACCCTTCCCGCGGGCACGCCGAGCCGCTACAAGCCGGACATGACCGATACGCCCGTCATCGTCGCCGCGCTCTACCGTTTCGCCCGGCTCGACCACTATGAGAGCCTGCGAAAGCCGCTCGCCGAACTGTGCTGCAAGGCGGGGCTCAAGGGCACGCTGCTGCTCGCCCCCGAAGGCATCAACGGCACGGTGGCCGGCCCGCGCGCGGGCATCGATGCCATGCTCGCCTTCCTGCGCGCCCAGCCGGAACTGGCCGGCCTCGACCACAGGGAAAGCCATGCCGGCACGATGCCCTTTTACCGGCTGAAGGTGCGGCTCAAGAAGGAAATCGTCACCATGGGCGTGCCCGGCACGGACCCCACACATATCGTGGGTACCTATGTCGCGCCCGAGGATTGGAACGATCTGATCGACGATCCCGACACGGTCGTGATCGACACCCGCAACGACTATGAGGTGAGGGTCGGCACGTTCAGAAACGCCGTCGACCCGCAGACCAAGGCGTTCCATGAGTTTCCCGACTGGGTTCGGCGCAACGCGAACGCGCTGGACGGCAGGAAGATCGCCATGTTCTGCACCGGCGGCATACGCTGCGAGAAGGCCACGGCCTTCGTCAGGTCGCTGGGACACGAGGCGGTCTACCACCTCAAGGGCGGCATCCTGAACTATCTGGAAACCGTGCCGGAGGCGCAGAGCGCCTGGCGCGGCGAATGTTTCGTGTTCGACGAGCGCGTGTCGGTGGGCCACGGGCTCCGGCCCGGCAGCCATACGCTGTGCCGCGCCTGCCGCCATCCGCTGTCGCCCGAAGACCTGCGGTCCGAAGCCTATCGGCCGGGCGTGCGGTGTCCGCGCTGCGTGGGCGCCTTCTCCGAGGCAGACCGCGCCCGCTTCGCCGAACGCCAGCGCCAGGTGGAAATGGCCCATGCGCGCGGCGAACGCCATATCGGCGAGGGGCCTTGGGACGGCGATGGCTGAGGGTTCAGGCGGCCGCCTTGCGCGCGTGAAACCCTGGCCGGTCGAGCGCGGCGGCATTCCCCCTCCGGCCGTCTGGCGCGGCTGACCCCGAGCCGGCGGCGGCACAGGCGCCACAAACCTTTTCTCAACCCTTGCGTGCCATCGTGCGCGAAAAAGAACGGGCAGGGATCGGCGTCATGAGGATTCTCGTCACGGGCGGGGCCGGCTATATCGGCTCGCATACCTGGGTCGCGTTGCGCGAGGCCGGCCACGCGCCGGTCATCGTCGACAATTTCGCCAACGCCTCGCCGCGCGTCCTTAGCCGCCTCGGTCAACTGTTCCAGGACGAGCCGGTCTGCATCGCCGGCGACATCCGCAACAGCGCGCTGATCGAGCAGGTGATCGAAGAGTATCGCTGCGAAGCGGTGATCCATTTCGCCGGCTGCAAGGCGGTTGGGGAAAGCATGGCCGAGCCACTCAGATATTTCGAGGTCAATGTCGGCGGCACGGAGCGCCTGCTCAGCGCCATGGCCAGAACCGGCGTCAGGAAGCTGATCTTCTCCTCGTCGGCCACCGTCTACGGCGATCCGCGGACCCTGCCGATCCCCGAGGATCATCCGCTGTCGGCCGCCAATGTCTATGGGCAGACCAAGCTGGTCGTCGAGGAGATGCTGCGCGCGTTGCATCGCGCCGAACCCGGCTGGGCCATCGCGATCCTGCGCTATTTCAACCCGGTCGGCGCGCACCCTTCGGGCCTGATCGGCGAGGACCCGTCCGGCACGCCCGGCAATCTGATGCCCTATGTCAGCCAGGTCGCCGTCGGCCGCCGGCCGCATCTGCGCGTGTTCGGCAACGATTATCCAACGCCGGACGGCACCGGCGTGCGCGACTACATCCATGTGTGCGATCTCGCCGAGGGCCATGTGGCGGCGCTATCGCTGCTCGACACGCCGCAATGCACGCCGATCAATCTGGGCAGCGGCCAAGGCCATTCGGTGCTCGATATCGTGGCCGCCTTCGAAAAGGCATCCGGCCGGCCGGTGCCCCATGAGATCGTCGCGCGCCGGCCCGGCGACATCGCCGCCTGCTACGCCGACCCGGCGCGCGCCAGGGCGCTCATGGGATGGCGCGCGCGCCACAGCCTTGCCGACATGTGCGCCGACGCCTGGCGCTGGCAGTCGCGTAATCCGGTGGGCTATCTGGACGTTGCGGCCCAATAGCCGCTCAAAGGTCGAGCGCCTTCACGAAGGCGCGCAGGTCATCGCCCAGTTCGTCATCGGCCAGGCCCAGCGCGATGTTGGCGCTCAGAAAGCCCAGCTTCGAGCCGCAATCATAGGTCCGGCCGCCAAACGGCATGCCGTAGAAGGGCTGCGTGTCCATCAGCCCCAGCATCGCATCGGTGAGCTGGATTTCGCCGCCCGCCCCTTTCCGGTGGCGGCCCAGCAGCGCCATGATCGACGAATCGAGAATATAGCGGCCATTGAGAAAGTAGGTCGAGGGCGCGGTGCCCGGCGCCGGCTTTTCGACCATGCCGGTAATCTGGAACGAGCCGTCGTCGAACCGCCGTCCCATGGAAGCGATGCCATATTTGTGCGCGTCGGCCGGATCGCACGATTGCACCGACACCACATTGCCGCCACGGGCGCTGTAGACCCCGACCATCTGCGACAGGCAGCCCGGATCGCCGGTCATGACCATGTCCGGCAGCAGCACGGCGAAAGGCTCGCCGGCGCCGACCATGTCGCGCGCGCACCAAACGGCGTGGCCAAGCCCGAGCGCCTGCTGCTGGCGCGTATAGCTGATCTGCCCGGCCTGGGGCATGTCCGCGCGCAGCATGGCAAGCGGCCCGGACTTGCCGCGCAGTTCGAGCGTGTGCTCCAGCTCATATTGATGGTCGAAATGGTCCTCGATGACGTTCTTGTTGCGGCCGGTCACCAGGATGATGTGTTCGATGCCGGCGGCGCGCGCCTCGTCCACCGCATACTGGACGACCGGCCTGTCGACCACGGTCAGCATCTCTTTGGGGACGGCCTTGGTGGCGGGCAGGAAGCGCGTGCCGAGACCGGCGACGGGTATGACGGCTTTGCGGATCTTGGCGAACAAGGCTGGCCCCTCAGGCGTTCGGTTCGTGACCGTTTCTAGCGGGCGCACGCGACATTGCAACCGTCTGCACGGATCTCGGCCGAAAGGACACGCCGGAGCTGAACCCGGAGCTGCCCCAAACGTCACGCCTGTTGATCGGGATCAAACCGGTTCCAACGTCGTTCGAATACTTCAAACATATATGGAGAGGGTTCGAGCATGCTCAGCAAACCGTTCATGACCACCCATGAAATCGCCGAGCTTTTCAAGGTGCGCGAGGCGACGGTTCGCGCCTGGATCCATGGCGAGCAACTGCGCGCGGTCAAGCTCGGCCGCGAGTTCCGCGTCGCGGTCCGGGATCTGGAGGCTTTCGTCGAGGCCCACGCGACGCGACCGCCGGAGCGGAACCGGACTTGAACGGCCAGGGACTGAACGGACAGGGCCGCAAACCAGGGAAAAAGATGATGAGTTGGCATGATCGGCCGTTCAGCGAGGCGCTGAACCGCTACGAGGCGCGCGCCGATGTCGGGATCGACGCGTCCGAGGCGGCGCGCCGGCGCGCCCGGCACGGGCCCAACAGGCTGCCCGCGCCGAAGCGGGCCGGGCCGCTCGCCCGTTTCGCGCGCCAGTTCCGCAATGTGCTGATCTATGTGCTGCTGGCCGCCGCGGCGACGACGGCCATGCTCGGCCACCTGGTCGATACGGCCGTGATCCTGGCCGTGGTGCTGGTCAACGCCGTCATCGGCTTCGTTCAGGAGGGCAAGGCCGAAAGCGCGCTCGCCGCGATCCGCGACATGCTCGCGCCGAAGGCGACGGTCCTGCGCGAGGGTCGCCGGCGGACCGTTCCCGGCGAGGACATCGTGCCCGGCGACATCGTGATCGTGGAGGCCGGCGACCGGGTCCCGGCCGATCTGCGCCTGTTCGAAACGCGCGGCCTGAAGATCGAGGAAGCCGCCCTGACCGGCGAATCGGTGCCTGTCGAGAAGGCCGTCGATCCGGTTGCCGCCGACGCCCCGCTGGGCGACCGCCGCTCGATGGCCTTTTCGGGCACCATGGCGGCCGCCGGGCAGGGCCGCGGCATCGCCGTCGCCACGGGCAAGGACACCGAGATCGGCCGCATTTCCGGCCTGATCGCCGAGGTGCAGTCGACCCAAACGCCGCTCATCGGGCAGATGGCGGCGTTCGCCAAGTGGCTCACCGCCTTCATCATCGGCTTCAGCGCGCTGATCCTCGCCTTCGGGCTGACGCTCGGCGGCTACGGCTTCACCGAACTGTTCATGGCGCTGGTCGGCCTTTCGGTCGCCGCCATACCCGAGGGGCTTCCGGCGATCCTGACGGTGACGCTCGCCATCGGCGTGCAGGGCATGGCGCGCCGGAACGCCATCGTCCGCCGCCTGCCGGCCATCGAGGCGCTGGGCTCGGTCTCGGTCATCTGCTCGGACAAGACCGGAACGCTGACAAGGAACGAAATGACGGTGGCCGGCGTCGTGACCGCCAACCACGCCTACCGGGTTTCCGGCACGGGCTATGCGCCCCATGGCGGCTTCGCGCTCGACGGTGCCGATGCGCGTATCGCTGATCATCCGGTGCTCGCCGAACTGGCGCGCGCGGCCCTTTTGTGCAACGAGGCCGATCTTGTCGGCGCCGGCGAGGACTGGCAGGTGATCGGCGACCCGATGGAAGGCGCGCTGGTCGCGCTGGCGTGCAAGGCGGGCCTCGACCCCGGCACCGAGCGCGCCCGCAGGCCGCAGACCGACGCCATCCCGTTCGATGCGCAGCACCGCTTCATGGCGAGCCTGCGCCACGACCATGAGGGCAATGCGCAGATCTTCGTCAAGGGCGCGCCAGAGCGCATCGTCCAGATGTGCCGCACCCAGCGCATCAAGGACGGCACGGACGCGCCGATCGATCCGGACTATTGGCACACGCAGGCGGACGCCGTCGCCGGCCGGGGCCAGCGCGTCTTGGCCATCGCCGTCAAGCCGGCCCGCACCGACCATGGCGAACTGCTTTTCGGCGATGTCGAGGCCGAGCTGACCCTTCTGGGCCTTGTCGGCCTGATCGACCCGCCGCGCGAAGAGGCGATCGAGGCGGTGCGCGCGTGCCGCGCCGCCGGCATCGGCGTCAAGATGATCACCGGCGACCATGCCGGCACCGCCGCCGCGATCGGCCGGCAACTGGGCCTTGCCAACACGTGCGCCGTCATGGAGGGCGCCCAGATCGACGCGCTCGACGCCGACACGCTGCGCCGGCGTGCCGCCGAGATCGATATCTTCGCGCGCACCAGCCCCGAGCACAAGCTGCGGCTCGTCGAGGCGATGCAGGCGGGCGGCGCGGTGGTCGCCATGACCGGCGACGGCGTCAACGACGCGCCGGCGCTCAAGCGCGCCGATATCGGCATCGCCATGGGCGGCAAGGGCACGGAAGCGGCCAAGGAGGCCGCCGAGATCGTGCTCGCCGACGACAATTTCGCCACCATCGCCGCCGCCGTGAAGGCCGGCCGCACCGTCTACGACAATCTCAAGAAGGCGATCGTGTTCCTGCTGCCGGTCAATGGCGGCGAATCGCTGTCGCTGGTCGCAGCGATCCTGCTCGGCCTGACGCTTCCGATCACGCCGCTGCAAATCCTGTGGGTCAACATGGTCTCCTCGGTGCTGCTGGCCATGACGCTGGCCTTCGAGCCGGCCGAACGGGGCGTGATGGCGCGCGCGCCGCGCCCGGCATCGGAGCCGATCCTGTCGCCGTTCGTGCTGTGGCGCGTCGGCTTCGTCTCGGTCCTGTTCATGGCCGGCATCTTCGGCAAGTTCGCGCTCGCCCAGGCGCAGGGATCGTCGGTGGAGGAGGCCCGCACCATCGCCGTCAACACGCTGGTGGCGATGGAGATCTTCTATCTGTTCTCGGTGCGCTATCTGGGCGAGACTTCACTGACCCTGCGCGGGCTGGTGGGCACGCGTCCCGTGCTGGTCGCCGTCGCGGCCGTCACCGCGCTGCAATTCCTGTTCACCTACGCCCCCTTCATGAAAGCCTTCTTCGACAGCCGTCCCTTGACGTTGCCGCAAGGGGCGCAGATCGTCGCGGTGGGGATCGCGGTCCTCGTGATTCTCGAACTGGAAAAACGCGCCGTCAGGGCCTGGCGCGAACGGCGCGACGGCACGCCGCATGGCGAGCGCGCCAGGGCGGGTGGATCAGGAGAACATGGATCAAGATAACATGGATCAAGGGCACATGGATGATGCGTGATGACCGAGACGATCACCGACTACATCTTCTATGAGATCGCCGCCCTTCTGGTGCTGGCCGCGGGCGTCGGCTTCGTCGGGCTTTTGCTGCGCCAGCCGCTGATCGTCTCGTTCATCGCGGTGGGCATCCTGGCCGGCCCGTCCGTGCTCAACATCGCCCGCTCGGACGAATATATCGACCTTCTCGCCGAACTGGGCATCGCCGTGCTCCTGTTCCTGGTCGGGCTCAAGCTCGACCTCAACCTGGTGCGCACGCTCGGCCCGGTCGCGCTCATGACCGGCCTGGGACAGGTCGTCTTCACCACCGTTTTCGGCTTCCTGATCGGGCTGGCGCTGGGGCTCGATCCGGTCACCGCCATCTATGTGGCCATCGCGCTGACCTTCTCGTCGACCATCATCATCGTCAAGCTCCTGTCCGACAAGCGCGAGATCGATTCGCTGCACGGACGCATCGCGCTGGGCTTTCTGATCGTGCAGGACATCGTCGTCGTCCTGGCGATGATCGTGCTTTCGGCGATCGGCGTCGGCGCGCAGAGCGATTCGGCGCTCATCGACATCGTCTCGGTGTTCGGTTACGGCGCGCTGATGCTCGTCGCCATCGGCCTTTTCATCCGCTATCTGGCGAACCCGCTCATGGAGCGGCTGTCGCGCTCGCCCGAACTGATGATCTCGTTCGCCATCGGCTGGGCGGCGCTGCTGGCCGCGCTCGGCCATTTCTTCGGCTTCGGCAAGGAACTGGGCGGCCTGCTGGCGGGCGTTTCGCTGGCCTCGACCCCGTTCCGCGAGGCCGTGTCGGCGCGGCTCGCCTCGCTGCGCGACTTCCTGCTTCTGTTCTTCTTCATCGCGCTGGGCGCCTCGCTCGATCTGGGCGTTCTGGGCGACAATATCGGCGCGGCGATCATCTTCTCGCTGTTCGTGCTGATCGGCAATCCGCTGATCGTGCTGGCCATCATGGGCGCGATGGGCTATCGCAAGCGCACCGGGTTCCTGGCCGGCCTCACCGTGGCGCAGATCTCGGAATTCTCGCTGATCTTCATGGCGATGGGGGTGTCGATCGGCCATGTCGCCGGCGACGCGATGGGGCTGGTCACGCTGGTCGGCCTGATCACCATCGCTGCCTCCACCTACATGATCACCTGGTCGCACCAGCTCTATGACCGGGTCGAACCGGCGCTCGGTCCGTTCGAGCGGCGCGGCGCGGGCAGCGAGGAGGACAATTGGCGGCCGCGCGCCGGCGGCCACGATATCGTCGTCTTCGGCCTGGGCCGCTACGGGCTGGCGATCGCCGAGAAACTGGGCGATGCGGGGCTGAAGGTCCTGGGGGTGGACTTCAACCCCGCCGCCGTGCGCCAGGCGCGCGGCAAGGGCTTCGACGTCATGTTCGGCGATGCGACCGACCCCGAATTCATCGCGCACCTGCCCGTGGCCGGCATCCGCTGGGCGATTTCCGCCGTGCCCGAACACGATACGGGCGTGACCCATGACGATCCGCGCCGGTCGCTGATCCGCGCGCTCGCCGATACCGCGTTCGAGGGCCGCATCGCCGTTGCCGTGCACAGCGCGGCCAGCGCCGAACGGGTCGGCGGCGCGGGCGCCGACCTCGTGCTGATGCCCTATCGCGACGCGGCCGCGCAGGCGGCGAGCCTCGTGCTGGGCAACCTGCCGCCATCGGAGACGGGCACCCCTGCGCCCGACCCGCGCCAAGAAACGATCTGATGGTCAAGCACGGCACCCCCGTCGAGCCCTTCGCCGACATCGCCGTCATCTGCGCGCTCGACGGCAGCGGCATAGACGGCATCGGGCGCGCCGCCCACCTTGCGCGCGCCAATGGCGCGAGGCTCACCGCGCTCGCCGTGGGCGACCGGCCCGCAGACCTCGACCGCCTCGCCCGCTTCACCCGGATCGACGGCGACGAGATCGAGGCGGGCCTGCGCGCGGATCTGCGGGCCGAACTGGCCCGGCTTGTCGAACGCGCGGACATCGACACGCCCGTCGAGCTTGGCGTGCGCCTCGGCCGCCCGTTCCGCGAGATCATCGCCGATGCGATCGACGGCGACCGCGATCTGGTGGTCAAGATGGCCGAACCCTTCGACGGGGCGCGGCGCTATCTGTTCACGTCGACGGACCAGCACCTGATCCGCAAATGCCCCTGCCCGGTCTGGCTGGCCATGCCCGGTTCGTCGCATCCGCCCGCGGCGATCCTGGCGGCGGTCGACCTGGACGACGAGGACGGCGAGGCGCGCGCCCCGCAGGACGCTCTCAACCGCGAAATCGTCGAAACGGCCATGCGCGTGGCCGCCGTCTGCGGCGCCGTCCTGCACGTCACCCATGTCTGGGAAGCGCCGGCCGAGGATCTCGTGCGCCGCTGGTCGAACGATGCCGGGGACGCCCGGCGCTACACCGCGGCCATCGAGGACAGGCGGCGCCGCGCGCTCGATGCCCTGATCGCCGCCGTCCGGGCCGAACTGGCCGAACTCGCCGGCGTCAGGATCGTGCCGCACCTGGCGCGCGGCCACCCGCGCGCGGTGATCCCCGCGCATGTCGAGGCGATGGGAATCGACCTGCTGGTGATCGGCACGCTCGCCCGCGCCGGCGTGCCGGGCCTGATCATCGGCAACACGGCCGAGGACGTGCTCAACGCGGTCGACTGCTCGGTGCTGACGGTCAAGCCGCCCGGCTATGTCAGCCCGCTGGCGGCGGCCGCACCGTGACCGTCCGATCGTTCCCAGAACGCTTTGCGGACCGGCCGCCATGTGATAGGCGCCGCTGGCACGGCAAGCGACGGGCGGCACGGTGAACACACGGATCAGACAAGGCACGGCCCGGGCAACGGTGCTGTTTCGCGGGCTCGCGCTGGCCCTGACCGTGGCCGCGGCGGCCGCCTTTCTGGGCGCCCATTACGGCGCGCCGGCCATGCTCTTTGCGCTGCTGATCGGCATGGCGTTCAACTTCCTCGCCGCCGAGCCGGCGATCCGGCCGGGGGTCGATTTCGCCGCGGGCTTCTGCCTGAAGCTGGGCGTTGCGCTTCTCGGCGTGCGGTTGAGCTGGGCCGATTTCCAGGCGCTCGGACCGGTCCCCGTCATCGCCGTGGTCACGCTCGTGGCGCTGACGATCGGCGCCGGCATCGTCCTTGCGCGCGCGATGGGACAGGGCGCGCGCCTTGGGGTGCTGACGGCGGGATCGGTGGCCATATGCGGCGCGTCGGCCGCGCTCGCCCTGGCGGCGGTCCTGCCGCGCGACGCCCGCCTGGAACGCGACACGCTCTTCACCGTCGTCGCGGTGACGACGCTGTCGACCATCGCCATGGTCGCCTATCCTCTCCTGTTCTCGGCACTTCAGGCGACCGACGCACAGATCGGCATGCTGATCGGGGCGACCATCCACGATGTGGCGCAGGTGGTCGGCGCCGGCTATTCGGTCAGCCAGGAAGCAGGGGACAACGCGGTCATGGTCAAGCTGATGCGCGTGGCGCTCCTGCCCGTCGTGCTGATCGCGGTCATGGTCGCCTTTGCCCGCACGCGCGAGGGCGGCGGCGCGCTCGGCCTGCCATGGTTCCTGGTCGCCTTTGTCGCGCTCGCCGCGCTGAACAGCTTCGGGCTGATCCCGGCGCCGGCGGCCGCCATCGCCGAGACCGGATCGCGCATACTGCTGATCACGGCCATCGCCGCGCTCGGCATCAAGACCGCGCTCAAGCAGATGGCCGATCTGGGCGGCGGCTATATCGTGCTGGTCGTCGCCGAAACCACACTGCTGCTCGCAATGGCCGTCATCGCCGTCAAGCTGTTCATCCCGTGACGGCACCAAGGGCCGCAAGAGGGCCGTCCGGCTGCCATTGATGAAACGCCCTAACCGATCTGGTCGACGGCGCAATCGAACAGAGACTGGGCGTGGGCGGCCATCGCCCGGCGCGCGTGTGCGGGAAGGCGCGCAGCCGGTCCGCTTGGAGGCGGCTTGATGCGCGCGCCACTACGATCGGGCAAGCCTGGCCGCGCCGCCCGTCATGGCCGAGGGGCGATGCGGTCGCCTTGCAGGATCAGGCCGCATCGGCGCGCCCGGCCCGGAATGCCGTGCGAAGCCGCCGGCCGGTGTCCGACGAGGGGTTCAGCCGCACGTCCGATGCGAGCCCGCTCTCCGCGATCCGTCCATCGCGCATGATCGCCAGGCGGTGGCTGTAGGCCGCGGCGAGATCGAGGTCGTGCGTGATGAACAGATAGGCGAGCCCGGTTTCGGTCTGGGTGGCGCGCAATGCGTTCATCACCTGCGCCTGCACGAGCACATCGAGCATCGATGTCGGCTCGTCCAGCACGATCACGCGCGGCGACAGGCTGAGCGCGCGCGCCAGCGCCAAACGCTGCAACTGGCCGCCGCTGACCTGATGGGGAAAGCGCTTCAGCAAACGCTCGTCGAGACCCAGCCCGCCGAGCAGCGCGGTCACGGTCTTCCGCCCGGCGGCTTCACCGCCCAGCCGGTGCATGCGCCACGGCTCAAGCAGGGAGGCGCCCAGGCGCCAGCGCGGATCGAAAGCGGCCTCGGGGTGCTGGAACAGCATCTGCACATCGCGGCCATTTGACGGGCCGGCCAGGTCGACCGACCCGCGATCGGCGCTAATCAGCCCCGCCAGAAGGCGGGCCAGGGTCGACTTTCCGCATCCGCTGGGTCCGGTCAGGCCCAGCGTCTCGCCGGGCGCGATCGACAGCGAGGCATCGTCGACGGCCGCGACCGGGGCTCCGCGCAAGCGCCGGCGGCCGAAGCGCTTGGTCAGGCCCGTGGCTGTCAAAAGGGGCGGCCGGTCGACCGTCTCCGGCATGATCGGCATGGCCGAGGGCTGCGCGGCGATGAGTTGCCGGGTGTAGGCGTGGCGGGGCGCGATCGCCAATCGGCGCGGCGGACCTTCCTCCACGATCCGCCCATGGCGCATCACCAGCAGACGGTCGCACAAGCTGAAGGCAACGTCGAGATCGTGCGTGATGACGATCATCGCCGCGCCGGCCATGGCGCGGGCGGCGCGCAGCGTTGCGACGATCTGGGCGCGCAACGGCGCGTCCAGGCCCTTGGTCGGCTCGTCGGCGATCAGCAGCGCGGGCCGGCCGGCGATCCCGATGGCCGCAAGGGCGCGCTGCTTCATGCCGCCGGAAAGCTCGAACGGATAGCGGCGGCGCTTTCCGGGCGCCGGCAACCCCACGGCCGCCAGCAGGGCGCGGGCCTCGCA
>NZ_CFIFWG010000010.1:0-32331 GCF_984466335.1 Roseitalea sp.
ACGCGTTGGCGCACCGGTCCGGCGTGACCGGGCTCACGCTCGCCGCCAGCGGCGCCGGCAACGCCCGCACGATCCGCATCGGCGTCAAGGGTCCGCTTCCCGACCGGGCCTGGCTCGATGCGCGGCTCGCCGAGAACGCCGAACCGGGCACCGCCTTTTTGTCCGGCCATTCCATCCTGGAATGCCACCGGGCGACGGCCGGGATCGACGAAGGGGCCATCGCGATCGATTTTCCCGTCAACACGACCGCGCGGCGGGCCCGCGGCAGCCGGGCGGCGCCTTCGGGCGCCCGGCCGGAATTCTACGATTTCGACCTGTTCGAGCGCGATTCGCCAAGGAACCTGCTCGACATGCCGCTGTCGCGGCTCCACGCGGTGGCGTTCGATTGCGAGATGACCGGGCTCGATCCGCGCCGCGGCGACGAGATCGTCTCGATCGCCGGCGCCCGCATCGTCAACGGCCGCGTGCTGACCGGCGAGATCTTCGACCTCTACGTCAATCCGGGCCGCACGATCCCGCCGGCCTCGACCAGCATCCACCGCATCACCGATGCGATGGTCGCCGAGGCGCCGCCCGTGGGCGCCGCGCTCAAGCGCTTCCACGGTTTCGTCCGGGATCAGGTGCTGGTCGCCCACAATGCGGCGTTCGACATGGCGTTCCTCGCCAAGGGCGAGAAGGCCGCCGCCATCCGGTTCGACAATGTGGTTCTGGACACGGTGCTGCTCGCGGCCTGGTTGCAGGGCGCCGAAGGTGAACTGACGCTCGATGCGCTGGCGCGGCGCTTCAACGTCACGATCCCCGAGGAGAGCCGGCACACCGCGCGCGGCGATGCGGTCGCAACGGCCCATATCTTCGTCAAGCTGACGCGCCTTCTGGAGGCGAGCGGCATCGGCACGCTGGGCGATGCGCTGCGCGTTTCCCAAGCGCAGACGGCGATCCGGCGGCGCCAGGCCGCCTACGGATAGGGCCCGGTCGGCTGGCCGCAGGGCGCCGTCATCGAACCAGGCGCCCCGGCGTCGATGAAGGCCGCGCCCTGATCGATGGTTTGGGCGTATCGTTCAAGGTCGGCCAAATAGGCAAAGCCGCATGAGGGCGCTGGCGTCAGCCATGGTGGTGGTGGCGGCCATGACCGGGATGGCCATAGGCGCCGGCCTCGGGGTTGAACGGTTCCTCGACGTCGGTGATCGACGCGCCAAGGCTCCTGAGCATTTTGGCCATCACATGGTCGCGCCGGATCAGGATGCGGTGCGGCTCGATCTGGGCGGCCAGATGCCGGTTGCCGATTTGCCAGGCGATGGTGAGAAGGTGGCGCCGGTCACGCCCGCGCACCTCGATCAACGCCTCGGGTCGGGCGCGCACCTCGATCACGCGGCCGTCGTGCAGCACCAGCCCATCGCCATGGCGCAGGAGCCGCGCCTGGGGCAGATCGAGCAGGAAGGCGACGCCCTGGTCGGAGATCATCTTGATCTGACGGCGATAGCGGGCGGTTTCGTCCAGCGTGATCGTGCCGGCCGAACCGGCATGGTCGCGGACGACCCTGGTGCAGGCCGGCAGGGAAGCGTTTTTCATGTCGGCCAATGAACACCGTTTCGGCGCTCATGGCCATGCAATTCGCTATCGGCTGCTGTCGAGCAGGGCGCGCAGCACCTTGTCGCGCGACGTGCCGCGGGCCTCGAACACGCTTTCGGGCGTGTGCGCGATCTCACTGGCACGGCGGGCGAAATCCAGGCAGACGGCCGCATCGTGCATGAAGCGTCCGACGGGTCGCAGAAACGAGCGGGTGTTTGGGCGTGGCATGGCCTTTTCCTTTCGACGGTGAGAAGGTAGGCGCCTTGCTGCACTGCAACAAGTGCCGGGATTGCAGGCCTGCCATGCGTGAAATGCATGGTTTCGCAGTGGTTATGGGGTATCAGGCCGCGTTGGGCAGGAAGGTCTCGTCCGGAACCTGATCGATTGTGAAGGGGCATATATCCGCAAACGCCTCATAGGCGATACCGCCCTCCGCGGGCGCCTTGCGGTTCCAGCCCTGGGCGGCGGCGGGGAAGGCCGCCGGGCGCTTCCGCGATGGTGAAATTTGGGGCGGCACATGCCCGATCCGCTGCCCGATCCGCGCTCAGCCGCGCAGCCAGTCCCCAAGGCGCGCGCGGCGCATCTCGGCGAGCAGTTCGACGAACCCGCGCGCCTGATGGGCGGCGGTCGCCGCGCCCTTTTCGGCGCTGGCCCGGGCGGCCTCGCCGACAACGCCCTCGTCGTTGAGGTCGGTGGCGATCCAGGCCCAGCCATGGGGGGATTGCGGTGCGATATGGGTGAAGCGTGCCCGCGCTTCGGCCGTGCGCGAGGCAAAGTCGCGCGCTTTTTGCATGTCGACCGTTCCGGGCCTGAAGTGCAGCATCAGCGAGGTCTCGACATCGCCGCCATGGATGCCGAACCGGCGTTCGGTGTCGGAGAAGAGCCCTTCGGGCAGGCCGAAGCGCATCCAGCTTGTCTTCACGGCGAGCATATCGTGGCGCACGCGCATCTTGCGGGCGACGATGCCCGTGACCTCCTCGTTGCCGCCATGCGCATTGACGATGACGAGCTTCTTGATGCCGGCGCGGGCGACCGAATCGCCCAGATCGCACCAATGGTCGATCAGCGTCCCTGCGTCGACGGTCAGCGTGCCGGGCACGCGGATATGCTCGTCGGACTTGCCGACATGCTGGATCGGCAGGAAGCGCGCGTCCAGATCGTCGGCGATGAGCGGGAAGGCCGTTTCGAGCATGCCTTCCATGATCGCATGGTCGGTGGAAACGGGCAGGTGGGGGCCATGCTGTTCGGTCGCCGCGACCGGCAGGACGGCGATCGTCGCCTCCGGGTCGAGACCCTCGAACTGCCGGGCGGTGAAATCGCCCCACCAGAGCTTGCGGGTCATGGCGTGTCTCCCGCCGGCCGCGCTTTGCCGGCTCGGCCATATCCGGCCAAGGGCGGGGACGTGCCGTCCGGCGTGCTGTGCATGGGCATGGTGCGGGGTCCGTGATCGCGTCGGTCCGCGATCATGCAAATGCGCGCGGCGTTGGCAAGGTGCGCTGCGGCGCCGGATGGGCGCCTTGCGGGCCGGGCTTGCAATGGCGCTGCGATCGGCGCACATCTGCGCCTTGACGTTTCGCCGCCGGGCAAGGGATGGCTTTCATGGACATGGCAACCGACAAGACGCCCGTCACCGTGCTGACCGGCTATCTGGGCGCCGGCAAGACGACGCTGCTCAACCGCATCCTGACCGAGGACCACGGCAGGAAATATGCCGTCATCGTCAATGAGTTCGGCGAGGTGGGCATCGACAACGACCTCGTCGTCGACGCCGACGAGGAAGTGTTCGAGATGAACAATGGCTGCATCTGCTGCACGGTGCGCGGCGATCTGATCCGCATCCTGGGCGGGCTGATGAAGCGGGCCGGCCGGTTCGACGGCATTCTCGTCGAAACCACCGGCCTGGCCGATCCCGCGCCGGTGGCGCAGACCTTCTTCGTGGACGAGGACATTGCGGCCCGTACCCGGCTCGATGCGATCGTCACCGTGGCCGATGCGAAGCACCTGACGGACGAACTCGGCCGCGCGCCCGAGGCGCAGCAGCAGATCGCCTTCGGCGACATCGTCCTTCTCAACAAGACCGATCTCGTCTCCGGGGACGATCTGGCGGCCGTCGAAGACCGCATAAGCCGCATCAACCCGACGGCGACCATCGTGCGCACCGAGCGCTGCGCCGTGCCGCTCGATGCGATCCTCGGCCGGCGCGCCTTCGATCTGGACCGCATCCTTGAAAACGCGCCGGACTTTCCGGACCATGACGATCACCATCATGACGCGGACCGTCATGACGCGCATGTCGCGTCCTTCTCGCTGGTCGCCGAGGACCCGCTCGATCCGGAGAAATTCTTCCCCTGGGTGCAGACGATCACGCAGGAATTCGGCATCGACCTTTTGCGCATGAAGGGCATCGTGGCGTTTGAGGACGATCCCAGGCGCTATGTGGCGCAGGCCGTGCACATGATGCTCGAAGGCGATCACGACCGGCCGTGGCGCGGTGGCGAGCCGCGCCTCAGCCGCATGGTGTTCATCGGCCGCAACCTGCCGCGCGACGTGATCGAGGACGGGTTCGAAAAGTGCCGCGCGCGGCGGCCCCTGCGCGCATGAGCGTGACGCTCAGGGCGCTTGAGGTCGGCGTGCCGCTGACCGGCGGCGGCTTTGCGGGCGACGCCTATGCGGTGGCCGACGGCGACGGCCGCATCCATGTCTGCGCCCTTGACGGCGCGGTCGCCGCGCGCAAGCTGCACGAGGGGGCGATCCTCGCGGTGGCGACCGACGCCAAATCGGGGGCCATCGTCACGGCGGGCGACGATGGCAGGGCGATCCGCATCCGGCCCGATGGCGAGCCCGAGACGCTGCATGCCGGGCGCAAATGGGTCGACACGGTGGCCTGCTCGCCACGCGGGGCTGTCGCCTGGTCGGCGGGCAAGACGATGTTCCTTCTGGCCAGGGGCGCCGATGCGCCCGCCGAGGCGACCGCGCCCTCGTCGGTCGGCGATCTGGCCTTTTCGCCCGACGGCAAGTGGCTGGGCGCTGCGGTCTATGGCGGCGCGTTCCTGGTGCGCCCGTCAAGGCCCTCCGAGACCGTGATGCTGAACTGGCAGGGCGCGCACAATGCGATCGGCTTCTCGCCGGACGGCCGTTTCTGCGTCACGGCCATGCTGGAGAACGCGCTGCATGTGTGGCGGCTCGACAGGCCCGAGGAAAAGCATGGGCGCATGGGCGGCTATCCGGCCAAGCCGGTTTCGTTCGACTGGACCGCGGACGGGCGCTATCTGGCGACCGCCGGCGCCGAGGCGCTCGTCCTCTGGCCGTTTCTTGGCGGGGACGGGCCGATCGGCCAGCAGGCCGGCGTCTTCGCGCCCGAGCAAAGCCTTTTGTCGCGCACCGTCGCCGCGCGGCCCCGCAGCCAGCAGATCGCCATCGGCCATGTGGACGGTTCGGTGACGCTGTTCGACCGCAAATCGCAACGGTTCATGCCCGTTGCCGCCGAGCACGAGGCCGGCCAGGTCAATTCCCTGTCCTTCTCGCCGGACGGGCGCTGGCTCGGCTTCACGCGCGAGCGCGGCGTTGCGGGGCTGGCCGATCTGGGCAAGCCGTAGTGCCGCTGTGCAACCGCGACGGTGTGATTGGCTACTCTGCCGCCAGTTCCTGGTCGGTCAGAAGGTCCGTCCTGGGCATGAGCGACAGCAGTTCCTTGGTATAGGCGTGCCGCGGCGCCTCGAACAGCGTGTCGGCCTCGGCCACCTCGACCAGCTTTCCCCCCTTCAGCACGCCGATGCGGTCGCACATGTGGCGGACGACGGGCAGGTCGTGGCTGATGAACAGCATGGTCAGGCCGAGATGTTCCTGAAGGTCCTTCAATATGTTGAGGATCTGGGCCTGGATCGAGACGTCGAGCGCGCTGGTCGGCTCGTCGCAGATCAGAAAGCGCGGCTGGGTGGCAAGGGCGCGCGCGATGGCGATGCGCTGGCGCTGGCCTCCGGAGAACTGGTGTGGATATTTGTCGCCCGCATCCGCGCCGATGCCGATGCGGTCGAGCAGTTCCCCCACGCGGTCCTTGATCTCGTTCTTTGGAATGACGCCCATGTGCAGCGCCGGCTCGGCGACGATGGCACCGACCCGGTGGCGCGGATTGAGCGAGGAAAACGGGTCCTGGAAGATCATCTGGATCTGCCGCCGGTAGCGCGTCATCTGCGCCGCCGAGGCCCTTGAGACGGTGATGTCGTCGAAGACGATATCGCCGCCATCGGTCGCATAGAGCTTGGCGATCATCCGCGCGATGGTCGACTTGCCCGAGCCGCTTTCGCCGACCAGCCCGAACACCTCGCCGGGCCGTATCTCGAAGCTGACCCGGTCGACGGCGGTGAAATGGCGGCGCCGCGAGGGGATCAGCGAGCCGCGCTCGACGAACGTCTTGGAAATCTGCCTGACCTGGAGCAGCGGGCCCTCCGGCGCCGGCCGCCTTGGCCAGTTCCGGGCCAGATCCTCGATGCGGAAGCGCGTTTCACGGCCGCCATAGGAAATCTGCGGAAAACGGCCGATCTTCCTGTCGGCGCGCGGGACGGCGGCGATCAGGCTTTTTGTATAGTCGTGCCGCGGGTTGCCGAGCACTTCGGACGTCGGCCCGGTCTCGACCACCTCGCCGGCATACATCACCGTCACCCGGTCGGTCGTCTCGGCGATCACGCCCATATCGTGGGTGATCAGGATGACGCCCACCTGTCGCTCGACGGCCAGGTCCTTGATCAGATCGAGGATCTGCGCCTGGATGGAAACGTCGAGCGCCGTCGTCGGCTCGTCGGCGATGATCACCTCGGGCTCCGAGCAAAGGGCGAGCGCGATGACGACGCGCTGGCGCATGCCGCCGGAGAACTGGTGCGGATACTGGTCGATGCGGGTTTCGGGGCTGGGGATGCCGACGCGGTCGAGCAGTTCGACGGCGCGCCTTCGGGCGGCGCCGCCGCCAAGGTCGAGATGGGTGGCGATCGTCTCGACGAGCTGCTCGCCGACGGTGAAAAGCGGGTTGAGCGAGGTCAGCGGGTCCTGGAAGATCATCGACACGCGCCGGCCGCGTATGGCGCGCATGGCCGCCTCGTCGGTGCCCGAGATCCGGTCGCCCTCCAGATCGATCGTCCCGCCGGTGATGCGGCCGCGCCCTTCCAGAAGGCCCATGACGGCCGCGCCAACGGTCGACTTGCCCGCCCCGCTTTCGCCGACGAGGCCGTGGATCTGGCCCGGCTGGACGGTCAGCGCGGCGTCGCGGACCGCCGTGAAGGGCTCGCGGCGCGTCGGGAACTGGACGGTCAGATCGCGAATGGAAAGAAGGGGCGATCTCGATGGTTCGCTTGCAATCATTGTTTCATCGCATCGCCGGTCACTGCAATTTCGGGTTGAGCGCGTCGCGCAGCCAGTCGCCCAGAAGATTGACCGACAGGGCAAGGGCCAGCAGCGTCAGCGCCGGGAAGAACAAGATCCACCATTCGCCCGAGAAGAGGAACTCCTGGCCGATGCGGATCAGCGTGCCCAGCGAGGGCTGGGTGGGCGGCGCGCCGACGCCCAGGAACGAAAGGGTGGCTTCGGCGATGATCGCCAGCGCCAGCGAGATGGTGGCGATGACGAGCACCGGCGAGAGCGTGTTGGGCAGGATGTGCCGCACCATGATGGCGAGCGGCGAACGGCCGATCAGCCGGGCGGCCTGGACATACTCCTTGCCCTTTTCGACAAGCGTCGCCCCGCGCACCACGCGGGCGAACTGCACCCATTCGGACAGGCCGATGGCGATGATCAGCACCCAGATCGCCACCTCGTCGCGCCGGCCCACCGGCGTGATCCCCTTGGCGATGCCGAAGATCAAAAGCGCGACCAGGATCGCCGGGAAGGTGAGCTGCACATCGGCGATGCGCATGATGACGGTGTCGGTGCGACCGCCGACATAGCCCGAGATCAGCCCCAGCGTGACACCCAGCACCATGGCGAAGATGACCGCCGAAAAGCCGACGAACAGCGAGATGCGCATGCCGTAAAGGATGGTCGCGAACACGTCGCGGCCTTGGTCGTCGGTGCCAAGCAGGAAAGTCTCGCCGGTGAACCGGTTCGGCTGCATCGGTTCGGAAAAGCCGTTCATCAGGTTGAGCGAGGCGGGGTCGAACGGGTTCTGCGTGGTGAGCAGGGGCGCAAAGACCGCCCCGCCGATCAAAAGGACGACGACACAGGCGGCGACCATGGCGACCGGCGACTTGCGGAACCGGTAGGCAAGGTCGGAATCGAGCGCGCGCTTGACGGCCTCCATGTCACTCGCCTCCCGCGCGGCCGGCCGACAGGCGCGGGTCGATCGCGAAATAGAGAAGATCGACGATCAGGTTGATGACGACGAACATCACCGAGATCAGCATCAGGTAGGACGCCATGACCGGAATGTCGACGAACTGGATCGAGTTGATGAACAAGAGGCCGACGCCGGGCCACTGGAAGACGGTCTCGGTGATGATCGCGAAGGCGATGATCGAGCCGAGCTGCAATCCGGTGATGGTGATCACTGGCACCAGCGTGTTCTTGAGCGCGTGGCGGAAATAGACCGAGCGTTGCGACAGGCCGCGCGCGCGGGCGAACTTGACGTAGTCGGAGCGCAGCACCTCCAGCATCTCGGCGCGCACCAGCCGCATGATCAGCGTCATCTGGTAGAGCCCCAGCGTGATCGCCGGCAGGATGATGGCCTTGAGGCCGGATTCGGTCACAAGGCCGGTCGTCCACCAGCCGATCCGCACCGTTTCGCCGCGCCCGAAACTGGGCAGCCATCCCAGTTCGACGGCAAAGACATAGATCAGCAATATGCCGATGAGGAAGGTGGGCAGCGATACCCCTATGAGCGAGGATGTCATGATGAGATTCGACAGCCAGCCCTCGCGCCGGATCGCCGTGTAGACGCCGAGCGTCACGCCAAGGACGATGGCAAAGAGCGCCGAGACGAAGGCCAGTTCCAGCGTCGCGGGCGTGCGTTCGACAAGGATGTCGGCGACGGGGCGCCCCTGGCGGAACGAGACGCCGAAATTGCCCTGGGCGACGCCGGCGAGGAAGTTGAAATACTGGACGGGGAAGGGCCGGTCGAGGCCCAGTTCCGCGCGCAGCCGTTCAATGTCCTCGATGGTGCGCTCCTGCCCGAGCAGATTGTCGACCGGATCGCCGACGAAGCGGAACAGGGAGAAGGCGACGAACCCGACGACCAGCAGGACGACGACCGATTGCAGGACCCGTCTGATGATGAATGCGAGCATGGGGTTTAACGATCCATCCGTCCGGCGTCATTCCGGGTTCCGCCGCGCGGCCCCGCAATGACGGCGCCTATATGACCTTTCACGTGCGACGGCGCGCACATCACTCCACCGTCACCCAGCGCAGGATGAAGAAATTGTCGGGGCGCTGGGTGAGCGCGATGCCGTCCCGCGCGCCCCAGACCAGCGGCTGGACATAAAGCGGCACATAGGCATGTTCGGCCTGATAGAGCGCGGTCACCTCGTCGAGCATCGCCTGGCGATCGTCCTCGTCGATCTCCGACTGGATCATCGGCAGAAGCGCGTCGATCCGCCCATTGGAGTAACCGCCGAAGTTCCAGCTTCCCAGGCGCTTTTCCTCATTGGGCGTCGAGGCGAGGAAGCGGACCGGGTGCTCGTGATCGAAGGCGCCGCCCGGCGACCAGCCGAGCAGATACATGTCGAAATTGTCGGCGCGCAGTTCCGGCCAGTAGTTCTGGACGGGCATGGCGTCGAGCTCGGCGGTGATGCCGACCCGGGCGAGCATGGAGACCACGGCCTGGCATACGGCTTCATCGCTCAGATAGCGATTGTTGGGGCATTTGAGGCCGAAGGAGAAACCGTCCCGATAGCCCGCCTCCGCCAGAAGCGCGCGCGCCGCGTCGGGATCGAAGGCCGGGCGCGCGGCATTGGCGCGGGAAAAGCCGCGCATCGCCGGCGTGACAAGCTGGCTGACAGGCTCTGCATTGCCGCGCATGATGGTTTGCAGGATCGCCTCGACATCGACCGCCTGGGCGACGGCCCGGCGGACGCGGACGTCCCGGAACGGGTTGGGCGCACCCGCCTGCGCGGTGTATTTGAGCACGTCCGCCTCGTGCGCGAAGCCGAGCATGATGACGCGCGATTCAACGCCGCGGATGACGCGGATGCCGTCGCGCTCATCGACGCGATCGGCGTCCTGGATCGGCACCGGCTCGATCATGTCGAGTTCACCCGACACAAGCGCCGCCACGCGCGTCGCCGGGTTTTGCACCGGCGTAAACTCGGCGCGGGTGATGTTGTGCTCCGCCTCGCCCCACCAGTCGTCGAACGGTTCGAGCGCGGTCATCAGGCCGGGCTGGCGCTCGACCAGGCGGAAGGCGCCGGTGCCGTTGGCGTTGAGCGTGGCGAAATTCCCCTCCTCCTTGTCGGGCCGCTCGGCGTCGTTGGCCGCCGCCCAGCCGGAGTCCATCATCATCCAGTTGGCGATGCTTTCGGGAAGGACGGGGTTGGGCGCGCTCGTCATGATATCGACGGTGTACTCGTCGACCATGACGACCTCGGAGACCGGCGCGAACCAGGAGCGGGTATCGGCTTGTTCGGAAGAGGCGCGCTCATAGGAGAAGACGACGTCCCGTGCGGTGAACGCCGATCCGTCGTGAAAGGTGACGCCCTGGCGCAGGTTGAAGCGCCACCCCTGGCCGTCGCCGATCGGCTCCCACGAGGTCGCCAGCGCGGGTTCCAGCGTGACATCCCGGCTCAGGCGCACCAAACCCTCATAGACATTGTTGAGAAAGCCCAGGACCGGGGCCGAGTTGACCGCATGCGGATCCATGGTCTGCGGATCGGTGGCCGAGGCCCATTTGAAGGTTTCGGCATGGGCTATGCCGGCTGTGGCGAGCAGGGCGCCCGCCAGCGTCAGTGTCAGCGTCTTCATTGCGTTTCCCCTTGCGGGCCATTCCTGTCGAATGCCCGCTGGCCGGCCACAATAGGCCGGGGGCGTCAGCCCCCCAACCCTTGCCGGCTCACCGTCCGGTCACGCTTAGTTGAACGTCAGATATTTGAAATGCGGCTGGTTCTCCGGCTGGGTCGGGAAGTCGATGTTCTCCCTCATGCCCCAGTTCAGCACCTGGTGGTGCAGCGCCAGGTAGATGACGTCTTCCTGCATGGTGTTCCAGATCTCGGCAATGGTCGCGTTGCGGACCTCAAGATCGGTCTGCGAGCCCAGCGACTGGATCTTGGCGTCGACATCCGGGTTTGAATAGCGCGTGCCGTTCCAAGAGCCCCGGTCATCGGTGCGCGTGTGCACGAGGAAATTGAAGTTGTATTCGCTGTCGAAGGTCGGAACGCCCCAGCCGAGCAGGTAGAAGTCGGTCTCCCAGTTTGCGATGAGCGGGAAGTGCAGGCTCCGGCTCTGGGCGACCAGGTTCACGTCGATGCCGATCTGGCCCATCATGCCGACCACGGCCTGGCAGATCGCCTCGTCATTGATGTAGCGGTCGTTCGGGCAGTGCAGCGTCACCTCGAAGCCCTCGCCGTAACCGGCTTCTTCCATCAGCGCCCGGGCGGCGTCGATGTCGGGCTGCGGATAGGCGTCGAGCGCCTCGGTCCAGCCGTTGACGAAGGGCGGCACGATCACGCCGGTCGGCGTCGACTGGCCGCGCATGACGACCTGCTGGATCGCTTCGCGGTTGATGGCCAGGTTCATCGCCTGGCGCACGCGCAGCTCGGCGAACGGGTTGGCGCCCTCGACATTGTCGTTGACGAGATCGCCGTCGCCGACATTGATGCCCAGGAAGATGGTGCGGTTCTGCGGCGTCATGCGGACGACCAGACCGTCCTGGGCGGCAACGCGCTCCAGATCCTGCACCGGAACGTCCTGGATGAAGTCCACTTCGCCCGACAGCAACGCCGCCACGCGGGTCGCCGCGTTCTGGATCGGCGTGTGGATGATCTCGGTGACCTCCAGCGGGAACGTGCCGATGCCCCAATAGTCCTCGTTGGCGACAAGCACGGTGCGGGTGTCGGGCTCGCGGCTGACGAGACGGAACGCGCCGGTGCCGTTGGCGTTGCGGACCGCGAATGTTTCCTCGCCGCCCTCGAAATCCTGCGGCCTGGTGACGCCGTTGGCCTCGGCCCAGCCCTTGTCCATCATGAAGGTGTTGGTCAGATTGTTGGGCAGCAGCGGGTTCGGCCCATCGGTGACCATTTCGACGGTGTGCTCGTCGACCGCGCGCACCTCGGTGATGGAGACCAGAAGCTCCTTCATGTCCGAATCGTCCATCTTGGCGCGCTCGATGGAGAACACCACGTCCTCGGCGGTGAAGGCGGCGCCATCGTGGAAGGTCACGCCCTGGCGCAGGTTGAACACCCAGACATTGGGATCGTCCGCGCTGACCGCCCAGTCGGTCGCGAGCGCGGGCACGATGTCGGCGGCCATGTCGCGATGCAGGAGCGGCTCGTAGATCTGGTGGGAGAGCGTGTGCGTCGGCCCTTCGTTCTGGGCGTGGGGGTCGAGCGTGAGCGAGTCGCCCACGCTCGACCATCGCAGCGTTTCGGCGCTTGCCATCATGCCGGTTCCCGCAAGCAGTGCGGCCGTCAGCATGGCGCCGATGAGTTTCGTTTTGACGTGCATGGATTTCTCCCTGATTTTGTTGCCCATGTCTCACAGGCGCATGAAGCAAAAGTCTAGACAGAGCGGTTCGCGCAAATCCAGCGAAAAATCAATCCGATTTGACCATACGGTCAAGAATATCTTGGCCCGCGCCACCGCCACCTGCCGGAAGGGGCGGCGCCTTCACTCCAGCGCCTTGATGACCTTGGTCATGCGGTCGACGATCTGGTCGATATGATCCTTGCCGATGATCAGCGGCGGCGAAAACGCGATGATGTCGCCGGTCGTGCGGATCAGAAGATCATGGTTGTGATAGGCGTCCAGGAACGCCGAGAAGGCCCGCTTGGTCGGCTGGCCGGCGATCGGCTCCAGCTCGACCGCGCCGATCAGCCCCAGATTGCGCGTGTCGATCACGTGCGGCAGGCCCCTGAGCGAATGGATCGCGTCGGCCCAGTAATCGGCCAGTTCGGCCCCGCGCGTCAAAAGCCCTTCCTCGGCATAGGTGTCGAGCGTGCCGAGCGCTGCGGCGCAGGCGAGCGGGTGGGCCGAGTAGGTGTAGCCGTGGAAGAACTCGATCATGTGGTCGTGGCCGGTCATGAACGCGTCGTGGATGTCGTTCGAGGCGAACACCGCGCCCATCGGCACCGTGCCGTTGGTCAGGCCCTTGGCGGTGGTCATCAGGTCGGGCGTGACGCCGAAGAAGTCGGCGCCGAAATGGGTGCCCAGGCGCCCGAAGCCGGTGATCACCTCGTCGAAGATGAGCAGGATGCCGTGCTCGTCGCAGATCTCGCGCAGGCGTCGCAGGTAGCCCTTGGGCGGCAGCAGCACGCCGGCGGACCCGGCGACCGGCTCGACGATGACGGCGGCGATCGTGGACGGATCGTGCAACTGGGCGATGCGCAGAAGATCGTCGGCCCATTCGATGCCGTGCTCGGGCTCGCCGCGCGTGAACGCGTTGCGCGTCAGGTCGTGCGTGTGGCGCATATGGTCGACGCCGGCCAGGAGCGTGCCGAACATCTTGCGGTTGGCGACGATGCCGCCCACCGAGATGCCGCCGAAATTGACGCCGTGATAGCCGCGCTCGCGGCCGATCAGGCGGAAGCGGCCGCCATCGCCCCGCACCCGGTGGTAGGCGAGCGCCATCTTGAGCGCGGTCTCGACCGACCCCGAGCCCGAATTGGTGAAGAAGACGTGGTCGAGCCCTTCGGGCGAAAGCGCCGCCAGACGCGAGGCCAGCTCGAACGCCTTGGGATGGGCCATCTGGAAGGAGGGCGCATAGTCGAGCGTGGCGGCCTGGGTCTGGATCGCCTCGACGATCCTGGGCCGGTTGTGGCCCGCATTGACGCACCAGAGCCCGGCGATGGCGTCGAGCACCTTGCGGCCGTCGTCGGTGAGGTAGTGCATGCCGTCCGCGCCGGTGATCATGCGCGGGGCGCTCTTGAACTGGCGGTTGGCCGTAAAGGGCATCCAGTAGGCGCTGAGATCGTTGGGGCGCGAAGCGGGCGTATCGAGCATGGCCAGTCCTTCTGAAAAGGGCAGGGCGGCGCTGACGCCGCCCGGAACGGTTCCCCGGAACGCTAGGCCCGCCCGCGCATGCGGTCAAGCGGGGTCGCGGTCAATCCTCGTCGTCTTCGAGGATGCGCGCGGCGGCGCCGTCGAGATCCTCGTACTGGCCCGCGTTCAGGCTCCACAGGAACGCGCCCAGGCCCAGAAGGCCCAGGAACAGCGCGATCGGGATGAGCACGGACAAAAGCGTCATTGTTCGGCGGTCTCAAGCCGGCGCGCGCCAGGGTGGATCGCGGCGCGGGGCGCGGCCGCGCCGGTCGGCGCCCCACGCGTCAGCCGCATCGAGTTCAGGACGACGACGATGGACGAGGCCGACATGGCGATGGCGGCGACCAGCGGCGTGACCATGCCGGCCATGGCGATCGGCACGGCGATCACATTGTAAAGGGCGGCGAGCGCGAAGTTCTGCCGGACCAGGACCTGCGCGCGCAGGGCGATGCCGCGCGCGGCAGCGACCGCTTCCAGAGTGTCGCGGGTGAAGACGAAGTCGGCCGCCGTGCGGCCGACGTCGGAACCGGACGAGGGCGCCATCGACACATGGCCGGCGGCGAGCGCCGGCGCATCGTTGATGCCGTCGCCGACGAACAGGACCTTGTCGCCGCGGGCGGTGAGCGACCGCACATGGGCGATCTTGTCGGTGGGGGATTGTTCGGCATGCCATTGGTTGATGCCGAGCGCCGTGGCGATGCGCGCGACCGGGCCGGGCGCATCGCCCGACACGATCCGCGTGGCGAGCCCGGCCCGTTGCAGCGCGCCGACGGCCGCCGCGGCGCCCTCGCGCAGCCGTTCGCCCAGCGCGACGGCCAGAAGCGGGCCGCCCTCGACGCCGAAGGCGAGGCCCCGGACGCCGCCGCCGGTCGCCCCGTCATCGGCGATCTCGGCCACCCAGCCGGCGCGGCCCAGGCGCGCGCGGCGGCCGGCGAAGACGCCCTCGACCCCAAGACCGGGATGTTCGGCGATATCGGTGCCGCGCGCCATCGCGTCCTTGTCCAGGTGGGTCAGCAGCGCGCGCGAGGCGGGATGGCCGGACGAGGCGGCAAGGGCGCGGGCGATGCGGACGTCGCCCGGCGCATCGATGGCGCAGGCGGTGACGGTCGGCGTGCCGGTGGTCAGCGTGCCGGTCTTGTCGAAGACGATCGTGTCGACCTCGGCCAGCCGTTCGAGCGCTGCGCCGTCCTTCATCAGGATGCCGTTCTCGAACAGGCGGCTTGCGCCGATGACATGGACGACCGGCACGGCGAGGCCGAGCGCGCAGGGGCAGGTGATGATCAAAAGCGCGATGGCGA
This sequence comes from Roseitalea sp., assembly GCF_984466335.1. Lineage (NCBI taxonomy): Bacteria > Pseudomonadati > Pseudomonadota > Alphaproteobacteria > Hyphomicrobiales > Ahrensiaceae > Roseitalea > Roseitalea sp. The sequence continues at coordinate 15,039 of NZ_CFIFWG010000010.1, forward strand.
TATAGAGCGCGGTGTGCCAGTCGCCGCCGGTGATCACCATCCACAGCGCGAAGGCGATCGCCGCCAGCGAATGCACGAAGGGCGCGTAGAGCCGGGCGGCGCGGTCGGCGGCGCGCACATAGGCGCCGCGCCCGTTCTCGGCGGCCTGCATCATCGCGCGCACCTCGGCGAGGAACGAGCGGTCGGCCGCGTTGGTCACCTTGAGATCGAGCACGCCGGTCAGGTTCAGAGCGCCCGCTTCGAGCGGCGTTCCCGCCGCCGCCGTCACCGGCAGGCTCTCGCCCGACACCAGCGAGCGGTCGACGTCCGACCGGCCGGCCAGCACCGTGCCGTCGACGGGCACGCGCTCGCCGGCGAAGACGCGCACCGTCATGGCCGGCTCGATCTCGTCGAGCGGCAGGTAGCGCGTTTCGCCGCCTTCGATCAGCACGTTGGCGCCTTTGGCCGAAAGCCGCGAAAGCTGGACGACGGCGGTGCGCGCGCGCTCGCGCATCCTCTGGTCGAGATAGCGGCCGATCAGCAGGAAGAAGAGCAGCATGGTGGCCGCCTCGAAATAGGTCTTGGCGCCGCCATTGAGCGCCTCGAACAGGCTCATGGCCGTCGCCAGCGTGATCGCCAGCGCGATCGGCACGTCCATGTTGACGCGGCCGGCCGACAGCGCGCCCCAGGCCGAGCGGAAGAAGACCCGGCCGGCATAGGCGACGGCGGGGATCGCGATCAGCGCCGAGATCAGGTGGAACAGGTCGCGCGTCGCGCCGTCCGCGCCGGACCAGACCGAAACCGACAGCAGCATGATGTTCGCCGAGGCGAAGCCGGCCACGGCGAGCGACTTGAGCAGTTCGGAATCGGCACGCTTGCGCTCCAGATCGCCAAGATCGCCCAGGTCGACCGGCTGCGGGGGAAAGCCGAGCGTGGCGAGCGCGCCGGCCACCTCCATCGGGCCGGTCTCGTTCGGGTCGATATGGACGGCGAGGCGCTTGAGGGAGAGGTTGACCCGCGCATACCGGACGCCGTGCATCGGTCCGATGGCGCGCTCGATCGTCGAGATGCAGGCCCCGCAACGGATGTCGGGCACCGAGAACACATATTCGACAAGGCCGTCGCCGCGCGCGCGTCCGGCATGCAGCAGTTCCTCGGCGCGCGCGAAGTCCTGCGCGGTCCTGGCGCTTTCGGCCCCGTCGGCGGCGATGCTGCCCCCGCAGCAGCTCATCTGACGGTGAGCCTCAGCGTGCGTGTCCAGACGGCGCCGCCCGTGTCGGTCACCGTGACGTCGGCGTTCCAGACGCCGCCGGCCAGCCGGGTCGCGCCGGCATAGAGGCCGGGCGCGCGCTCGGCGAACTGAACCGTGTGATCCTGCGCGTCGTAGGAGGGTCGGCCCAGCCTGGCGGTGACGATGGCGTCGGCGATCGGGGCCCGGCCGACGTCGCGCAGATCGAGCGTCAGCACGCCGTCGGCATAGGACGGTGTCGCCTTCCAGCCCATGGCGAGCTGCCGGCGCTTTTCGGCGGTGACCTCGTTGAACCGCTGGCTGGCCACATAGGAGTTCTTGACCACCAGACCCGTCCAGCTCGATGTGGCGTTCCACGCCATGAACAGGTTCACGGCGATGACGATGCCGAACCATCCGACCATGATGGCCAGCATGTGCCAGCCGGTGAACGCCTTGGGCGCGAAGATGCGCTGCAACATGATCAGTTCTCCGGTGCTTCGAACTTGGCGTTGTAGACGTCGGTCTCGCCGGACACGGCTTCCTCGACGGTGAAGGTGAACGGGGCCGAGCCCGGCCGGACCATATCGGGCGGTTGCGAAACGAAGACGCGCAGCGGGCGCACCCTGTCGGGCTCGACGGGGATGGCGAAGCTGGCTGCGGGCCCGCCCTCGATGCCGTTGATGCGCATGACCCCGCCCGGCAGGCCGTCCAGCGTCAGCGTGAAGGTGCGCGGCTCGGCGACCATGTTGAGGATCTTGACCGTGTAGCCGTTGCGGATCGAGCCGTCGGACAGTTGCGTGAAGACCGGGTTGCGGTCGTGCTGGACATTGACCTCAAGGCGGTCGCGCATGCCCAGCGCGACGAGCAGGGCAAGGCCGATCAGCCCCCATACGCTGAAATAGACGATCGTGCGCGTGCGCAGCATCTCGCGCCAGCGGAAGCTGCGGACCGCGTCGACGAACGCGCCGCCCTCGTCGCGGACATTGCCCGGATCGATCACGCCGGTGTTCCCGCCGCCCATGGCAACGCGCATATTGTGGTTGTAGTCGGCGAGGGTGGCATAGGAGATCAGGCCGCGCTCATGGCCGACCTTGTCCATCACCGCATCGCAGGCATCGATGCACAGCGCGCAGGTGATGCATTCGAGCTGCTGGCCGTCGCGAATGTCGATGCCGGTCGGGCAGACGGCGACGCAGGCGTTGCAGTCCACGCAGTCGCCGGGAACGAGGCCCTGCGCCCTGGCTTTCTTCTGGCCGCGCATGCGCGGCTCGCCGCGCCAGTCATTGTAGGTGACGACCAGCGAGTTCTCGTCGAGCATGGCCGCCTGGATGCGCGGCCAGGGGCACATGTAGATGCACACCTGCTCGCGCATGATGGCGCCCAGCAGGTAGGTCGTGGCGGTCAGCACCGCGACGGTGGCATAGGCGGCGAAGGGCGCCTGGCCGGCGGCGAAATCGTAGGCCAGCGTGGGCGCGTCGGCGAAATAGAAGATCCATGCGCCGCCCGTGGCGACCGCGATGGCCAGCCAGACCGCGTGCTTGGCCGCCTTCCTTGCGATCTTGGCGCCGGTCCAGGGCGCCTTGTCGAGCCTGATGCGGGCGTTGCGGTCGCCCTCGAAGAAGCGCTCGACGACCAGGAACAGGTCGGTCCAGACCGTCTGCGGGCAGGTGTAGCCGCACCAGGCGCGGCCGACGACCGAGGTGATCAGGAACAGGCCGATCCCGGCCATCACCAGAAGGCCGGCGACGAAGATGAACTCCTGCGGCCAGATTTCAACGAAGAAGAAGTAGAAGCGCCGGCCGGCGAAATCGATCAGGACCGCCTGATCGGGGGCGTGCGGTCCGCGATCCCAACGCAGCCAGGGCGTCAGATAGTAGATCCCGAGCGTCACCGCCATGATGATCCATTTGAGGTGGCGGTAGAAACCCTCGGCGCGCTTTGGGTAGACCTTCTGCTGGGCGGCGTAGAGCGGCTGGCCCTTCTGCTTGGCGCCTTTGTTGACGGCGTCAACGTCAAGCTTTTCGACGGCGGTCTGGTCCAACACTTGGCGCCTCTTTTCGGGCTTGCAAGGCACGGGCGGGCGCACGCGCCCTGCGGCAGTACCGAAACATGTAGATGGACGGCCAGTCCGGGTCGTTGATTTGGGTCAAGAACGGCCGGGCGGCCGGTGCGACAGCTTGTCAAGGATCGGCGTCGATCGCCGGCGCGCCGGCGCCGCGAAAATTGACAAAGCCAGTCATTTTTGTTATTTGCTCATAGTTCTCATTTGCAGAAAAGTGATGCGCGTCTCTCCCTTTGTGCTGATCGGCCTGTTCGCCGCCTGGTCGGCGTTGATGGCGGCCTTGCCCGTCTTTCCGCCCCTGGCCAGACAGGTCGGCTTGACCGAGGTGCAGGCGGGCGTGCTGATCTCCCTGTCGGCGTTGCTCATGGCGCTTGCAAGCCCGTTCTGGGGTGCAATGAGCGAGCGATGGGGGCGCAAGCCGGTTTTCCTGATCGGTCTTTTCGGCGCCGCGTTTTCGCTGTTCGGTTTTGCCCTCGTCCTCGATCTGGGCGTGCGCGGCCTTCTGGCCGGCCCCGCCCTTTTTGCCGCGCTCGTCCTGGCGCGGATGCCGATCGGCCTTCTGATCGCGGCCGCCCCGGTGGCCGCGCAGGCCTATGTGGCCGATACGACCGATGCCGAGCATCGCGCAGGCGGCATGGCGATGATCGGCGCGGCCAATGCAATGGGGCTTATCGCCGGTCCCGCCATCGCCGCGTTGCTGGTCGCGTTCGGCCTGCTTGTGCCGTTCTATGCCGGGGCCGCCCTGGTTCTGGCGACGGCGCTGGCGGTCCTGGCTCTGATGCCCGCTGCGCCCGGACGGCAAGTCGACGGAACGCGAAACGGGCTGCGGCCGTGGGACGGCCGGATCTGGCCCTTCCTGCTGATCGGCTCCGTGGCGGTGATGCTCGTGTCGCTGATCCAGGTCTCGATCGGCTTTTTCCTGATCGATCGCCTGGGGCAATCGGTTGCCCAGGTCGCCCGCTTCGGCGCCATCGCCTTCCTTGTCGTGGGGATCGTGCTGGTCCTGGTGCAGGGGGTGCTCATACCGCGCATGAAATGGGCGCCGTCGCGCCTGTTGCGCCTCGGCCTGCCGGTGATGGCGGCCGGCTTTGCGGTGCTGCTGGCCGCGCCCGCCGCGTGGGCCGTTCTTGCGGCGTTTTCCGTTATGGGCCTGGGCGCCGGTCTGATCTTTCCCGGCTTCCAGGCGGCCGTGACCCTGATGGTGGATCCCGGCGAGCAGGGCGCGGTGGCGGGCCTGACCGGTTCGGCCAACGCGGCCGGCGCCGTCATCGGGCCGATAGCGGGGACCGCGCTCTACCAACTCGCGCCGGCCGTGCCCTACGCCGCCGCAGTCGCCGTGCTGGCGCTCCTGGCCGTCTTCTGCTGGACCCATCCGCGCATTGCCGCCGCGCGGCCCGCCCAGGCGGATCAGGCGACCGCCTGACGGTTTGCCGGATGTTGATGATGTTGCAGCGCGGCGGCTATCGGCCTCCGCCGAGCTGGTGCACATAGACGGCCAGTTGCCTGACCGTCGCCTCGCCGAGCCGTTCGCCCCAGGCCGGCATCACCCCCATCTGGGGGTTGGCGATTTGGGCGACGATCTGCGCGTGGCTGCCGCCATAGATCCAGATCGTGTCGTTCAGGCGCGGACCGCCAAGCTCGGGCAGACCGCCACCGTCGAGGCCGTGGCAGGCCGAGCATTCGACTTCGAACGTCTCGGCGCCGCGCGCTGCGGCCGCCGCGTCGAACTCCTGTCCCGACAATTGGCGCACATACCAGGCGACGTCGGAGATCTGGTCGCGATCGAGCAGTTGGTCGCGGCCATAGGCCGGCATGTCGCTGAACCTTGTGTCGAAATCCGCATCGTGGCGCACGCCGTGGCGGATCGTCCAGGCGATCTCGCCGATCGTGCCGCCCCAGATCCAGTCATCGTCGTTGAGGTTCGGATAGCCTTCGCCGCCCTGCGCGCCCGAGCCGTGGCACTGCACGCAATAGACCTTGAAGGCGGACGAGCCGCCGGCGACGGCGAACTGGACAAGCTCTGGATCGGCCGCGATGTCGCCTATGTCGGCGGCGGCGATGCGTTCCAGATAGACCGACTGCGCCTGCTGGGCGCGCTGCATGTCCTCGGCCAATTGGCCGCGCGAGGTCCAGCCCAGAATGCCGGTCGTGGCGCCGGTGATGCCGGGCCAGGCCGGATAGAGGATCGTGTAGCCGATCGCCCAGACGATGCTGGCGTAGAAGGTCCACAGCCACCAGCGGGGCAGGGGGTTGTTCAACTCCTTGATGCCGTCCCATTCATGGCCGGTCGTCTCGATGCCGGAGACGGTATCGATGTCCTTGCTGTCACCGGCCATTACCGATCCTCCTTGAAGGGGATTTGAGCGGCATCGTCGATGTGCTTCTGGGAGCCGGGACGGAAGATCCAGACGATGACGAACAGGAAGATCGCCATCAGATAGACAAGGCCCCAACTGTCGGCGAAGGTGCGCATGACGGAATAGGTGTCCATGGTCGTTCCCTATCGGAAGTTGGCTTCGGGTTCGTAGACGGTGAAGTCGACCAGCGTGCCGAGCATCTGAAGGTAGGCCACCAGCGCGTCCATCTCGGTCAGCCGGGACGGGTCGCCGTCGAAGTCGCCCAGGACGGCCTTGGGATAGCGCTCCTCGATGCCCGACCAGTCGGCGTCATTGTCGGCCTGGGCGAAGAGATCCGCTTCGGCGTTGTCGACCATCTCGTCCGTGTAGGGCACGCCGACGCGCCGGTTGGCGATCAGGTGGCCCGAGACGTTCTCGATCCTCAGATCGGTGCTCGCCAGGAACGCATAGGACGGCATGATCGATTCGGGCACGACCGATTGCGGGTCGATCATGTGCTGGACGTGCCATTCGTTGGAATAGCGGCCGCCGACGCGGGCCAGATCCGGGCCGGTGCGTTTCGATCCCCACTGGAAGGGGTGGTCGTACATGCTCTCGGCGGCGAGCGAATAGTGGCCGTAGCGCTCGACCTCGTCGCGGAAGGGCCGGATCATCTGCGAATGGCACACATAGCAGCCCTCGCGGATATAGATGTTGCGCCCGGCCAGTTCCAGCGGCGAATAGGGGCGCATCCCCTCCACCTTCTCGATCGTGTTCTCCAGGTAGAACAGCGGCGCGATCTCGACGATGCCGCCGATCGAGACGACCACCAGGGACGAGACCAGAAGGAGCGTCGCGTTCTTTTCGAGGATCTTGTGTCTGTCGATGAGAGCCATCGTTCAAAGCCTCCTTACTCGGCCGGAGCCGCGATGGGCCGGGGTGCTTCCTCGCCCATCTCGATCTCGTCGCGCTGATGGCCGCGGACCGTCATGTAGATGTTGAACGCCATGATCAGGCCGCCGGCCAGGTAGAGCACGCCGCCCAGCGTGCGCAGCACATAGTAGGGGTGCATGGCGGCGACCGATTCGGCGAAGGAGAAGACCAGGAAGCCCTGATCGTTGTACTCGCGCCACATCAGGCCCTGCTGGATGCCGGCGACCCACATCACGGCGGCGTAGACCACGATGCCCAGGGTCGCGAGCCAGAAGTGCCAGTTGACCATGCGCAGCGAATAGAGCCGCTGGCGGCCCCAAAGCTTCGGCACCAGGAAGTAGATCGCGCCGAACGAGATCATGCCGACCCAGCCGAGCGCGCCCGAATGGACGTGGCCGATGGTCCAGTCGGTGTAGTGGCTGAGCGAGTTGACCGCCTTGATCGACATCATCGGCCCCTCGAAGGTGCTCATGCCGTAAAAGGCGACCGCGATCACCATCATGCGCAGGATCGGGTCGGTGCGCAGCTTGTCCCAGGCGCCCGACAGCGTCATCAGGCCGTTGATCATGCCGCCCCAGGAAGGCATCCACAGCATGATCGAGAAGACCATCCCGAGGGTCTGCGCCCAGTCGGGCAGGGCGGTGTAGTGCAGATGGTGCGGGCCGGCCCAGATGTACAGGAAGATCAGCGCCCAGAAATGGATGATCGACAGCCGGTAGGAATAGACCGGCCGGTCCGCCTGCTTGGGCACGAAATAGTACATCATGCCCAGAAAGCCCGCGGTCAGGAAGAAGCCGACCGCGTTGTGGCCGTACCACCATTGGGTCAGCGCGTCCTGCACGCCGGAAAAGGCCGAATAGGATTTGGCGCCCAGGAACGATACGGGCATGGACAGGTTGTTGACCACGTGCAGCATCGCGATGGTGACGATGAAGGCGAGATAGAACCAGTTGGCCACATAGATGTGCGGCTCCCTGCGCTTCATCAGCGTGCCCAGGAAGACCAGAAGATAGGCCACCCAGACGACGGTCAGCCAAAGGTCCACGTACCATTCGGGCTCGGCATATTCGCGTCCGGCGGTGATGCCGAGCAGGTAGCCTGTCGCCGCCAGCACGATGAAGAGCTGGTAGCCCCAGAAGACGAACCAGGCCAGATCGCCGCCGAACAGACGCGCCCGGCAGGTGCGCTGGACGACGTAGAAGGAGGTGGCCAAGAGCGCGTTGCCGCCGAAGGCGAAGATCACCGCCGAGGTGTGCAGAGGCCGCATGCGACCGAAATTGAACCAGGGCTCGATGTTGAGCTGCGGCCATGCGAGCTGCGCTGCGACCACGACACCGACCAGAAAGCCGACCACGCCCCAGAAGACGGTGGCGATCGCCCCGTAGCGGATGACGCCATCCATGTAGCGCGCTTCTGAATCGGCGCCTTTTGCTGCAACGGGCGCGGCCGGGGCGGGCTCGAACCCGATCATGCGCAACATAACCACCGTCGAGCCGAGCAGCACGATGGTCAGGATCGCCATGTGAATCCTGAACAGTTGGTCCTGGCCGAGCGCTGCGCCGAGCAGCGCCAGGAAGGCGCCGGCCCCGAGCAGCACGACCCAGCTTGCGTGTTTCATGGAAAATCCTCTCGCGACTGCGTCTGCACGTCGGCGTGCGTCCGCACGCCGACGTGCAATTGCGGCCCGGTCGAGCCGGGTCGCCCCACCTGTGCCAGCGCTCCCGGGGGGCTGCTTTGATCTTGATCAACGACTTGACGCAGGCCGCACGCCTAACTTGGCCCGAGCATCAAGGCGCCGGAGGCGGAAAACAGCGATGGAACTGCCAAGGGACCGGGTCGGCAGCCGCAGCGGCGATCGGCGCAAGGGCGATCGCGGAAGCGGCGCGGTGTTGACGCTCGTTCCGGGCGGACACGGCAACGGCCATGCCGCCCCCCATCGCCGCGAGGTCGCCAATGGCGCGGGCGCGGGCGGAGCCGTGCCGGTGCGCGCGGGCGCGCTGGCCGGCACGCTCAGGCACCATCTGCGCGTCCAGAGCAATCTGTGCGCGGCGCTGGAGGCGCTGGCGGACGGCCTGCCCGCCGAGGTGCGCGGCGACAATTGCCTTGCGCTTGCGCGCAGCATCTATCCGATCGTTCATCGCAGCCATGTGTTCGAGGAGCGCGAACTGTTTCCGTTCCTGAAGACCCATTGTGCCGACGCGCCCGATCTCGACGAGACCCTCGACCGGCTTCACGGCGAGCACTGGGAGGACGAGGCGTTCGCCGAGGAGGTTCATCACGAACTGATCGCCTTCGCCGCCGACCGGGCGGCGGTCAATGTCGAAAAGCTGAGCTACATGCTGCGCGGGTTCTTCACCGGGGTGCGCCGCCATTTGGCGTTCGAGAGCGAGCATGTTCTGCCGATGCTCGGCCGTCTGGAGCGGTGCTGATGGGCGTGGCGACGAAACGGGATCTGACGATCCTGTTGTCGCAGCGCGGCGGGGCGGTGCCGCGCTACACCAGCTACCCGACCGCGCCGCACTTCCGGTCGGGCCTGGGCCCGGACATGCAGTCCGCGCTGCTTGGCGCGCTGACCGCAAGGGAGCCGGTCTCGGTCTATCTGCATATCCCGTTCTGCGACCGGCTGTGCTGGTTTTGCGGCTGCAACACCAAGCACACGCTCAAATACGAACCGGTCCATGCCTATGTCGGCGCGCTGCTCGCCGAGATCGCCGCGCTCGGCGCCCGGCTCGGCTTCCGGCCCGTGGCGGGGCAGGTGCATTTCGGCGGGGGCTCTCCGTCGATCCTGTCGGCACAGGATCTGGGTCGGTTGGGCGCTGCGCTGCGGCGCACCTTCCATGTCACCTCGCAGACCGAAATCAGCGTGGAGATCGACCCGTCGGACGTGAACGAGGACACGCTGGCCGGCCTTGGCGCGCTCGGTGTCACGCGCGCTTCGGTCGGCGTGCAGGATTTCGATCCACTGGTGCAAAGGGCGATCAACCGGCCGCAGACGTTCGAACAGACCCGCGACGTGATCGAAGCGATGCGGGGCGCGGGCGTCGGTTCGGTCAATATCGACGCGCTCTACGGCTTGCCGCTGCAAACGCGCCCGCGGCTGATGCGCACGATCGATCAGGTCCTCTCGCTCGATCCCGACCGGATCGCACTGTTCGGCTATGCCCATGTGCCCTGGGTCAAGAAGCATCAGAAGATGATCAAGCAAGAGCATCTGCCGGACATGCACGAGCGCTTCCAGCAGGCGCTCGCCGCCGGCGCCGCGCTGGTCGAGGCGGGCTATGACGCGATCGGCATCGACCATTTCGCAAAGCCCGCCGACCGGCTCGCCTCGGCGGCGCGCACGGGCCATCTGCGGCGCAACTTCCAAGGCTATACGACGGATCGGTGCAAGGCGCTCGTTCCGCTCGGCGCATCGTCGATCGGCGCTTTCGAGGACGGTTACGTGCAGAACATCGTCCCCACCGGCCAGTACCAGGACGCGGTGCATGCCGGGCGGAGCACGGCCTCCAAGGGATACCGGATGAGCGAGGACGACCGTATCCGGGCCCATTTCATCGAACGGCTGATGTGCGACTTCAGGGTGTCGTTCGACGAGATGGAGGCCCGGTTCGGCGCGGCGGCCGAACCCTATATCAACGAGGCGATGGCGATCGCCGAGGCCGATGACGACTTCATATGCGGCGCCGATATCGAGGGCTTTTTCGTGCCCGAGGACGCCCGTCCGTTCGCGCGGCTGGTCGCTGCGCGGTTCGACGCGCATCTCAGCCAATCCGATTTCCGCTATTCGAAGGCGGTATGAGACGCCTTTCGCGGTGGTCGGCCGGCCGCCCCGCGCCCTTGCGTCACTGCTCGCTTTCGCAGGCGGCCCGGAGGCGCGGCAGGGACGGCACGATCACCGTCCGGTTGTTTTCCAGCTCGATGATGCGGGACTTGCGCAGCTTGGTGATCTGGCGGCTGACCGTCTCGATCGTCAGGCCCAGGAAATCGGCGATCTCCAGGCGCTTCAGGGGCAGTTCGAACCGAATCGCATGCCCTTCGTTCTCAAGTTCGGGGTCGATGTTCGATGCGATCAGATAGAGGAAGCTGGCCACCTTCTCGGTCGCCGTCTTGCGGCCCAGGGTCAGCATCCATTCGCGCGCCTCGTCCAGTTCCTTAAGGGTCTGCTCGTGCAGCGCGTGCTCCATGTTCGGGGCGGCGCGGGCGAGTTCCTCGATGACCGACTTGGGGAACGAGCAGACGCGCACATCGGTTGCGGCCTCGGCCGAATAGGTGCTTTGCGACGAGAATATCCGGCCCAGGAAATCGGGCGCGAACTGCAAGCCGACGATCTGCTGGCGTCCGTCGGCCATCAGCTTGGTCAGCTTGACCACGCCCGACAGGATGTTCGAATAGGTGTGAACGTCCTCGCCGACGGTGATCAGTTCGGACTGGCTGCGATACACGTGCTTGGTGGTGTGTCTGGAGAGCTGGAGGAGCTGGTCGGGCGTCAGCGCGCCGCAAACGCCCTTGTGGCGGGATTCGCACGCTCGACACACCAGCGGAACGTCCGAGTTATGGACATCAAGCCGTGGTGGCCGATGAACCGCCCTGTTCTTTCCCTGCACGTTCGCTCTCCCGATCGCCCGGCACTGTCAACATAATGTGACAGTGCGGAATGTGCAAACCTCTCACGGTGCGGCGAGCCTGTCTCTCCGGGTCAAGCGCGTACCGCAAACGTCTATTTTCCTTCATGATACAATATCGCGACACGGGCACGGACCGCCGTTGTGGGATCGAATGGCACGGCATTTTCGCCGTGACGGAAAGGGATCGCCACGCCCTTATATTTGCATTCCGTTATATATGCGCCTGTCGGCGCGGCCGCGCAACCGCCGACGCGGCAAGCCAAGTGTCGCATACGAAAGTCTGATGCCGGTATCGGAAGACGGTCTGCGCGCCTTTCATCGGCTCGTTTCGGCCAGGAGCGTGGCGTTGCCGCCCGCCGCCGTCGTGTCGATGCAAACGTGTCGCTCGGTGATGCAGTGCGGCGCCAGTTCGCCGGCGGTGATCAGCGGCACGATGGGTCCTGCGCGGCCGGCAAGGGCGATGCGCATGGCGCGGGCGGCCGGCTCGCCGCCCCACCAGGCAACCGCGTCGAATCCCGTCAGTCCGCCGAGGCTGGCGGGATCGAGCACGCCGTCGACCGCATTGGCGCTGCGGGCGCCGGGCGCGACCGTCAGCGCCGCGCAGCCGGCCCCGATGGCCTGCCGCGCCTGCTCCGCCGCATCGTCCGGCGACGGGCCCAGGCACAGGATCGGGCCGCGCGGATGGGTCGACCAGCGGTTCGATTCGCCGGTCGGGCCGGGCAGGTCGCGGGTCTGCCCTGCCTTGGTCGCGATTCCGGCGCGCAATGTGTCCAGCTTCCGCTGAACGTCGGCGGGGTTCGCCGCCGGGCCTTCGGCGGCCGGATTGGCAACAGTTGCCTGTTTTTGAAAGCGCGGCAGATAGTTGGGGCCGCCGGCCTTGGGGCCCGTGCCCGACAGGCCCTCGCCGCCGAAGGGCTGGCTGCCGACGATGGCGCCGATCTGGTTGCGGTTGACATAGATGTTGCCGGCACGGATCGCCGAGGCGACCTCTTCGACCCGGTCGTCGATGCGCGTGTGCAGGCCGAAGGTCAGCCCGTAGCCGGTGGCGTTGATCGCCGCCGTCACCTTATCGATCCCGGTCGCCTTGAACGTCGCCACATGCAGCACCGGGCCGAACACTTCGCGCCTCACTTCCTCGATGCCGGCCACCGCGATGACGGCGGGCGGAACGAAATGGCCGGGCACCGGGATGGCGAGTCGTTTCAGCACTTTGCCGCCCTTCGCTGCGGCATCGATGTAAGCGGTGATGTCGTCACGCGCCTTTGCGTCGATGACCGGGCCGACATCGGTCGCAAGCGCCCAGGGGTCGGCTACAGCGAGTTCGTCCATCGCGCCGAACAGCATTTCGAGGAACGGTTCGGCGATGTCTTCTTGCAAATAGAGCACGCGCAGGGCCGAACAGCGCTGGCCCGCCGAGCGGAAGCTTGAGACGATGATGTCGCGCACGGCCTGTTCGGGCAGGGCGGTCGAATCGACGATCATCGCGTTGATGCCGCCCGTCTCGGCGATCAGCGGCGCCGATGGCGCAAGGTTTGCGGCCATGGTGCGGTCGATCGTCCGCGCGGTCGCCGTCGACCCGGTGAAGCAGACGCCATCGACCCGCGGGTCTGACGTGATCGCCGCGCCGACCGCGGCGCCGGTGCCTGGCAGAAGCTGGAGCGCGTCGCGCGGCACGCCCGCTTCGTGCAAAAGCTGGACGGCGCGGTGCGCGATCAGCGGCGTCGCCTCGGCGGGCTTGGCGATGACGGCGTTGCCGGCGGCGAGCGCGGCCGCGATCTGGCCGGTGAAGATGGCGAGCGGGAAATTCCAGGGCGAGATGCAGGCGAAGGTTCCGACCGGTTCGGCATCGGGCGCCTTTTGCGCCTCGGCGGCATAATAGCGCAGGAAATCGACCCCCTCGCGCAGTTCGGCGACGGCGTCCTCGGCGATCTTGCCCGCCTCGCGCGTCAGGATGGCGAACAGTTCGCCGAAACGGGCCTCATAGAGAGCGGCGACGCGGTTCAGGATTGCGGCGCGCGCGTCGGCCGGTGCATTCCATGGCATGGCGGCGGCCAGCGCCGTCTCGATGTCGGCGGCGGTCGCCGCGCGCACCGTGCCGACATCGTCGTCGGGCAGAGCCGGATTGGTGATCGCAACGGGTTTGCGGCCGGCGCTCTTGCGCTCTTCGGCGAGCAGCGGCGCGGCCTGCCAGCGATGATCCTTGAACGGTGCGCGGGCTTGCTCGATGCGGGCGATGTCGGCGGGATCGTAAAGGTCGAAGCCCTTGGAGTTCGGCCGCTCGGGCGCGAACAGATCCGCCGGTCGCCGGACCGTGCGCTCGGGCGCCGTGGCCAGCGCGTCGAACGGATCGGCGGCGACGGCCTCCGGCGGCACGGCCTTGTCGACGATCTGGTTGACGAAGGAGGAGTTGGCGCCGTTCTCCAACAGGCGCCGGACCAGATAGGCCAGCAGATCCTTGTGCGCGCCGACCGGCGCATAGATGCGGCAGCGCGTGCCCTGGGTCGCCAGCACGCGCGCATGCAGGCTCTCGCCCATGCCGTGCAGGCGCTGGAACTCGTAGGCCCCGCGCGGCGCGCCCATTTCGAGGATCGTTGCGACCGAATGGGCATTGTGCGTGGCGAACTGCGGGTAGATGCGGCCGGTCGAATTCAGAAGATGCCGGGCGCAGTGCAGATAGGCGACGTCGGTCGCCGGCTTGCGGGTGAAGACCGGAAAGCCGGCGAGCCCCGCCACCTGCGCCCATTTGATCTCGCTGTCCCAATAGGCGCCCTTGACCAGCCGCACCATGATGCGCCGGTCGTGCCGTTCGGCCAGCGCATGCAGCCAGTCGATGACGGCAAAGGCCCGCTTGCCATAGGCCTGGACGACGACGCCGAACCCGTCCCAGCCGGCAAGTTCGGGGTCCGCGATCGCCGCCTCGATGACGTCGAGCGACAGGTCCAGCCGGGCGGCTTCCTCGGCGTCGATGTTGAGGCCGATGCCGGCGCGGGCGGCAAGCCGCGCCAACTCGCGCAGGCGGGGCACCAGTTCGGCCATGACGCGGGCGCGCTGGGGCTCCTCATAGCGCGGGTGCAGCGCCGACAGCTTGATCGAGATGCCCGGATTGTCCTCGACCGCGCCGCGCGTTGCGGCCCTTGAGATCGCGCCGACCGCCGCCATGTAGGCGGTGTAATAGGTGTCCGCGTCGCCCATGGTCAGCGCCGCCTCGCCGAGCATGTCGTAGGAATAGGTGTAGCCCCTGGCCTCCATGTTCGCGGCGCGGTCCATCGCCTCGCCGATCGTCTGGCCGAGCACGAACTGCCGGCCCAGTTCGCGCATGGCCTGCCTGACGGCGGTGCGGATCACCGGCTCGCCAAGGCGCTTCACTGCGCCGCGCATGACCGAGGCGAACCCGCCCGAGGGCGGCGCGCGCAGCACGTTTCCGGTCAGCATCAGCGCCCAGGTGGAGGCGTTGACCAGCGAGGAGGCGGACTTGCCCAGATGCTCGCCCCAGGCGGACGGGGCGATCTTGTCCTCGATCAGCGCGTCGATCGTCTCGGTGTCGGGGACGCGCAGAAGCGATTCGGCCAGGCACATCAGCGCGATGCCCTCGTCGGTCGAAAGACCGTATTCGGCCAGGAACAGTTCCATCATGCCGGGCGTGTCCATGGCGCGGATGTCGCAAACGAGGGCGGCGGCACGCCGGTGCGCGCGCGTTCTAACGGCCTCGTCGACCGGTGCGCGGTGTGCCATTGCGGCCACTGCTGCGGTTTCCTCGGCCAGATGCATTCGGGCGATGGCGGCGCGGTGCGCGGCCAGCGGGCCGGACGGGTTTTCGGGTGCGTGGGACATGGGACCAGTGTAGCGCGTGATGCCGGGTCATGTTGCCCGACCTGTTGGATTTGGCGGCCATTGCGCCTAATATTGAAAGGCAGAACGAAACGGATCGTCTATGGCAGGCATGCGGGAAGCCGAATTGGACCGTATCGACCGTCGCATCGTCGAGGCGCTGGGCCGCGACGGGCGCATGCCGGTAACGGCGCTTGCCGCGCAGGTGGGGTTGACCAAGACGCCCTGCCAGGCACGGCTCAAGCGGCTTATCGAAGCGGGCGTGATCACCGGATTTCGCGCCGTGGTCGACCCGCGGCGGATCGGCCGCGAGCATGTCGCCTTCGTCGAGGTCAAGCTGAGCGATACGACCGAAAGGGCGCTTGCCGCCTTCAACGCCGCCGTGGCGGTGCTGACCGAAGTCGAGCAGTGTCATATGATCGCGGGGCCGTTCGACTATCTGCTCAAGGTGCGCACGCGCGACATCGCCAGCTATCGCCGGGCGCTGGGAGAGCGCATTTCGGCCCTGCCGCACGTCGCCAACACCTCGACCTATGTCTCGATGGAGGCGGTCAAGGATGCGGGCGCGTAACGGTGTCGCCGCCGCCGTTGCGTTCGTGACCGGGCGCGGTGCAAGAGCGCAAGGAGAACGCCCATGATCAGCGCCTTCGTCTATGCCTTGCTCGTCGCCGTTGCGGCCGCATCGGGCGGCATCTTCAAGCCGGGCGAGTGGTACGAGGCGCTTGAGAAGCCGCGCTGGACGCCGCCGAACTGGGCGTTTCCGGTGGTCTGGACGATCCTGTACCTGATGATCGGGGCGGCCGGCTGGATCGCCTGGCGGCTGACCGGGTTCGGCCTGCTCACGGTGCTGTGGCTTGCGCAGCTGGTCTTCAACGCGGCCTGGTCCTACCTTTTCTTCGGCATCCGCCGCATGGGCTGGGCGCTGATCGATTCGGGCGCGATGTGGCTGTCGATCGCCGCCTTCATCGTGCTGGCGTGGCCCGTTTCGCCGGTCGCCTCGCTGCTGTTTGTGCCCTATCTCGCCTGGGTGACGATCGCCTTTGCGCTCAACAAGCGCGTGCGCGACCTCAATCGGGAGGCGATGGCGGCGGTGCGCCCGGCTTCGTGAAGGCGCGGTGGCGGAACCGGAGTTCGCCCAGATGCAGGGCGAAGCCCAGCGACAGGAAGCCGGCGATGACGAGCGGCCCGTGGCCGATCAGCGCCGAGCGGAGCGCGGCCATCAATGCCAGGCCCGCAAGCGTGTTCAGGACGAGCGCGCGGCGCGCCGCCGGCGCGCGGTAGACGAACAGGAACACGGCCAGTTCGAATATGAGCACCGCCATGGCGATCTCGGCCAGCCGGCCATTTTCGGCGATCGCGCCGAGCCAGTCGAAAAGGGCGGTCATGTCCGGCGTCAGGTGGTCCGAGCCAGACCCAGCAGCTGCGCGGTGTCCTTGGCCATGATCTTCAGATGGGCCAGCGGATCGCGGCGGACCAGCTTCTTGTTCAGATAGCCTTCCCAGGTCAGCCGCTGCACGTCCGGATCGGCGCACATGGTCACGAACCTCTCGCGGCGCTTGTCGGAGCAGTACCAGAAATACTGCATCATCCCGAGCACGAGGAAGACCTTGCCGTGGTCCTTCATGAAGCGCCTGCGCGCGGTCTTGAGCGCTGTGGCGCGCCGGGTGTCGATGGCCTTGACGGCGGCGTCGGCGCAAAGCCGCCCGGTCAGCATCGCATAATAGATGCCTTCGCCCGAAGAGGGCGCGACGACCCCGGCCGCATCGCCCGCGAGCACGATGTTCCTGCCATTGTCCCAGCGGCGCATCGGCTTGAGCGGCAGCGGCGCGCCTTCCTCGCGCACCGTCTCGCAATCGCCAAGGCCGGCATTTTCGCGCAGCCTGCGCGTCGCCTCCTTCAGCGAATGGCCCTTGACGGCCGAGCCGGTGCCGACCGAGGTGTGCGCGCCGTGCGGGAACACCCAGCCGTAAAAGTCCGGCGAGATGCGGCCGTCATAGACCACGTCGCAGCGGTCGGCGCGGAAAAGGGCCGGGTCGGGGTGTGCGGGCGATTTGACGATCTCGTGGTAGGCGAACACGTAAGGGGGCTGTCTGGCCCTGCCGAAGGCGGTGCGGCGCACGGCCGAGTTCGCGCCGTCCGCGCCGATCAGCATGCGCGCGGTGACGCGGCGGCTCTTCTGATTGCCGGCCTTTTCGGCGATGTGCGCGGTGACCGTGCCGTCCGGGTTCTGGTCGAGGCCCCTGAAGGCGCCGACGATGTAGCGCGCCCCGGCTTTGGCCGCGCGCGCGCGCAAGAACGG
>NZ_CFIFWG010000011.1:0-32110 GCF_984466335.1 Roseitalea sp.
CAAGGCCGAGGACGGCAATGACGCCCATGTCGGCGCGCCGATGCCGGGGGTGATCTCGACGGTCTCGGTCGCCGGCGGCCAACAGGTCAAGCGCGGCGACGTGCTGGTCTCGATCGAGGCGATGAAGATGGAGACCGCGCTGCACGCCGAGCGCGACGGCACGATCGCGGACGTACTCGTCAAGGCCGGCGACCAGATCGACGCCAAGGACTTGCTGGTGATCTACGGAGCGTGATCGTTGCGAGCATCGCCAACTGCGCCTATGATATCATTGATATCAAACCATGGAGGCGCGCATGGCCGACCTTTTGATCCGGAACGTGCCCGAAAAATTGCACGCTGAATTGAAGCAGCGTGCCCAATCGAGCGGGCATAGCCTGTCCGATGAAGCCAAGGCGCTGCTGGATGGCGCCCTGCAATCGGCCGGACAGGCCGGGCCGGGTGAGCCAAAGAACGCCTTTGACGCCATGCGCGAGGCTTTCGAGGGCGCCTTTTTGACCGATGAAGAGCATGCCGATTTCATGGAAGCCATCGACGAGATGCGCCGCGAGGAGGGGCGCCCGGTGCCGGCCTTTGAATGATCGTCCTGGACACCAATGTGATTTCGGAGGTGGAGCGTCCGAAGCCGAGCGTGCATGTCCAGAATTGGCTTGAATCGCTGATGATCGAGGAATTGTGGCTTTGCGCGCCGGTCGTTGCCGAACTCGCCTTCGGTGCGCGGCGTATCGCGCTGCGGCACGGCCGGACCCGCCACGAAGACACGCTCGACCATCTTGTCACCGGCCGGTTCGCCAATCGCATCCTGCCCTTTGATGCGCCGGCGGCACTGCGCTTTGGCGCGCTGCGGGCGGATCGCCAGGCCGCCGGGCGCACCATCCCGTTCGTGGATGGCATGATCGCCGCCATCTGCCTGACCCATGGCGCAACGCTGGCCACGCGCAACCGGCGCGATTTCGAGGGGTTCGGCATCGGCCTGCTCGATCCGTTCGAGGCGATCGGCTGAGGATTGCCGGCGGACGGTTGCCGTTTATCGTAAACTGACATACCGGAATTGGCGGACGAGCAAGGCCCGGCGTGCCGTAGCCGAAGACCCGAACCGGAGAAGACCGCGCCCAGGAGAGCAAAGGCGACCATGCTGCATCCCGACAGGCTCCTTCCCGCCGACCCGGCCGTGCGCGAGATTGCGCGCGCGCTCTACCGGCAGGTCGCCGATGCGCCGCTGGTCTGCCCGCACGGCCATTGCGAGGCGTCCTGGTTCGCCGACGACATGCCCTTTCCGAACGCCACCGATCTTCTGATCACGCCCGATCATTACGTGCTGCGCATGCTGGCCAGCCAGGGCGTCTCCTACGACGCGCTCGGCGTGCCGCGCGCGGACGGCGGCCGCGCCGAGGCGGACCCGCGCGCCGTCTTTCGCCTGTTCGCCGGCCATTACCACCTGTTCGCGGGCACGCCCTCGCGGGTATGGCTCGACCATGCACTTTACGAGATCCTCGGCGTGCCCGAGCGCCTTGGCCCGGCGACCGCCGATGCGGCCTTCGACCATATCGATGCGCAGCTCGCCTCGCCGGCCTTCCGCCCGCGCGCGCTCTACGAGCGCTTCGGCATCGAGGTGCTGGCGACCACGGACAATGCGACCGACACGCTGGAGGCCCATGCCAGGCTGAAAGCGCAAGGGTTCGGCCGCATCGTCCCGACCTTCCGGCCCGACGCGCTGACCGACCCGATGCGCGACGATTTCGCGCCGGCGATGGCACGGCTCGCCGCGCAGACGGGCGAGGACGTCACGCGCTGGTCCGGCCTTTTGGCGGCGCTGCGCGCGCGCCGCGCCTTCTTTGCCGGCCTTGGGGCCACGGCCACCGATCACGGCGTCCTGGCGCCGGCGACCGCCGACCTGCCGCCGGCCGAATGCCAGGCGCTGCTCGACAAGGCGCATGCCGGCGCGATCGCTGCCGGGGACGCCGCCCTTTTCCAGGCGCAGATGCTGACCGAAATGGCGGCGATGAGCGTCGAGGACGGTCTGGTCATGCAGATCCACGCCGGAGCGCGCCGCAACTACGCGCCCTCGGTCCTTGCCCGCCACGGCCGCGACAAGGGCTACGACATCCCCGGACCCGTCGCCTGGGCCGACGGGCTCAAGCCGCTGCTCGACCGTTACGGCTTCGAGCCCGGCCTGCGGCTCGTCCTCTACACGCTCGACGAAACCGCCTATGGCCGCGAGCTGGCGCCGCTCGCCGGGGCGTTCCCGACGATCACGCTGGGCGCGCCCTGGTGGTTCTTCGACAGTCCCGAAGGCATGCGCCGCTATCGCGGCCAGGTGACGGAGACCGCCGGCTTCCACAACAGCGCGGGTTTCGTCGACGATACCCGCGCCTTCCTGTCCATTCCCGCGCGCCACGACATGGCGCGGCGCGTGGATGCGGGCTTCCTCGCCGGCCTGGTCGCCGAACACCGGATCGACATGGCCGAGGCCGAGGCACTGATCGGGGAGTTGGCGACCGGGCTGGCCCTGCGCGCCTATCGATTGCAGCCCGCGCCATAGAAGACGACAGGCCCTACGCCGATCGGCCCGGTCGCAACTTCATGTGCCGGTTGACGTCCTTGTAAAGAAGATAGCGGAACCGGCCCGGCCCGCCCGCATAGCAGGCCTGCGGACAAAAGGCGCGCAGCCACAGAAAATCGCCCGCTTCCACCTCGACCCAGTCCCGGTTCAGCCGGTAGACCGCCTTGCCTTCCAGCACGTAGAGCCCGTGCTCCATCACATGGGTTTCGGCGAACGGGATCACCGCGCCCGGCTCGAAGGTGACGATGTTCACATGCATGTCGTGGCGCATGTCGGCCGGATCGACGAAGCGCGTCGTCGCCCAGCGGCCGTCCGTGCCCGGCATCGCCACCGGAGCGAGGTCGGCTTCGCGGGTCACGAACGGTTCGGGCACGGCGATAGCATCCACCGGCTCGTAGGCCTTCCGGATCCAGTGAAACGTCGCGTTCGCCTGGCCGTGATTGCGCAGGCTCCAGCCCGTCCCCGGCGCGATGAAGGCGTAGCCGCCCGGCTCCATTGCATGCGTCTCGCCCTCCAGCGTCAGCGCGACGGTCCCGTCCGTCACGAACAGGACCGCTTCGGCGCCGGCGTCCGGCTCGGGCCGGTCCGATCCGCCGCCGGGCGCCACCTCCACGACCATCTGCGCGAAGGTTTCGGCAAAACCGGTGAGCGGCCGCGCCAGCGCCCAGGCGCGGGTCCGCTCCCAATGCGGCAGACAGGACACGACGATGTCGGTCATCACGCCGCGCGGGATCACCGCATAGGCCTCGGTGAAGACGGCGCGGCCGGTCAGCAGTTGCTCCTGACCCGGATGGCCGCCGCGCGGCGAGAAATAGGAACCTGTGTTCATGGCGATCCGCTCTTTTGACGCATGCCCTGTCGGCGCGGGCGCGTCCGCCCCGGCACGGTTCACTCGCCGTAGGGCACCCAGATGTTCTTGACCTGCGTTGCCCTTTGCAGGAATTGACGGCCCTGGCCCTGCGGGCCGGCGAAGTCGCGGGCGGCGCCGTTCTCGCACCAGGTCCGCTTGAGATTGCCCGCCGAGCGCGCCTCGGCCATGGCGATGCCGGCCTGCGAGCCGAAATACCACAGCCCGTCCACACCGTCATGGTCGGCGAGCGTCCCGGTCAGTTCGTCGCGCGTCCCGGTGACGATGTTGACCACCCCGCCGGGCACGTCGGACGTGTCGAACACCTGGTAAAGGTCGGTGGCGGCGAGCGGATGGGTTTGGCTGGGGATCGCAACGACCCGGTTGCCCATGGCGATCGCCGGCAGCACCAGCGAGACGAAGCCGGCGAGCGGAAAGGCGGTCGGGCAGGCGATGCCGACGACGCCCAGCGGCTCGTGCATGGCGAGCGTGACATGGGCACTTTTCGTCTGGTGCACCGCGCCGTCGAACTTGTCGGCCTGCGCCGCGTACCAGAAGCAGCGCCCGACGGCCGTGTCGACCTCCGCCTTCGCCTTGGCCGATGTCTGGCCGAAGCTCTTGAGCCGGTCGGCGAACTCGCCCGCGCGCGCGGCGAGGTTCTCGGCGACATAGTAGAGCACCTGCGCGCGGTTGTGGCCGGTCGCCGCGCCCCAGCCTGCCGCCTTGTGCGCCGCCTCCACCGCATCGCGAACGTCCTTGCGGTTGCCGTGGCCGGCAAGGCCCAGCGCGTCACCCTTCGGACCGGTCACCGGGTAGCAATAGCCGCCGTCGGGCCGCTTCTGCCTGCCGCCGACATAGAGCTTGGCCGTGCGGTCGATGCCGACCAGGACGCCCCCCAGCCCCGGAGCGGGTGCGACGGAAGCGGGCGCATCGTCGGCCCTTGCGGCCTTGGGCGCGGGCAGGGCGAGATATTCCATCATGCCTTCCCGGCCGCCCTCGCGGCCGAACCCGCTCTCGCGATAGCCGCCGAACCCGGCCCCGGCGTCGAAGATGTTGGTGCAGTTGACCCACACGACGCCCGCCTTGATCTCGGCGGCGATGGCAAGGCACTGATTGACGCTTTCCGACCAGATCGATGCGGCCAGCCCATAGCGCGTATTGTTGGCCAGCGCGATGGCGTCCTTCGGCGTTCGGAAACTGGTCAGCGTCGCCACGGGACCGAAGATTTCCTCGCTGGCCAGCGTCGAGGCCGGCTCGACGCCCGTCGCCAGCGTCGGCGGGTAGAAGCAGCCCTCGGGCGCGTCGCCCTGATAAAGGTCCGCGCCCTCGGCGACGCCCTTTTCCATCAATGCCTTGATGCGGGCGAGCTGCACCGGATGGACGATGGCGCCGACATCGGTGGATTTGTCCAATGGATCGCCGACCCGCAGCGCCGCCATGCGCTGTTTGAGCAGCGCGCCGAACCGCTCGGCGACTGCCTCGGCCACCAGAATGCGCGCGCCGGCGCAGCACACCTGGCCCTGGTTGAACCAGATCGCGTCGACCACGCCCTCGACGGCGGCGTCGAGATCGGCGTCGGCAAAGACGATGAAGGGCGATTTGCCACCCAGCTCCAGCGTCAGCTTCCTGCCGGTGCCGGCCGTCTCGCGGCGGATCAGCCGGCCGACTTCGGTCGAGCCGGTGAAGGCGAGCTTGTCGATATCGGAATGGGCGACCAGGGCCGCGCCGGTCTCACCGTCGCCGGTGACGATGTTGACCACCCCTTTCGGAAGGCCGATCTCGTCGCAAACCCTCGCAAAGGCCAGCGCGGTGAGCGGCGTGTATTCGGCCGGCTTGAGCACGACCGTGTTGCCGGCGGCCAAGGCCGGCGCGACCTTCCAGGACGCGATCGAGAGGGGGAAGTTCCACGGGACGATCTGCCCGCAAACGCCGACCGGTTTCGCGCCAGGGAATTCGGTCTCGACCAGTTCGGCCCAGCCGGCATGGTGGTAGAAATGGCGTGCCACCAGCGGCACGTCGATGTCGCGCGCCTCGCGGATCGGCTTGCCATTGTCGATCGATTCAAGCACCGTCAGGAACCGCGCATGCTGCTGGATGCGGCGTGCCAATGCGTAGAGCCAGCGCGCGCGCGCATGGCCCGAAAGCGCCGCCCATTTGGGTTGCGCCGCGCGGGCGGCCTTGACCGCGGCGTCCACATCGCCGGCCGAGCCTTGCGTGACCTGGGCGATCGTCGCGCCGGTCGCCGGGTTCATCACCGCGAACGTCGCGCCCGGCCCGGTGAAGCGGCCCGCGATGAAATGGCCGAACCCGGCCCTGTGCTTGGCCAGCCAGTCCTCGACGATGGCCGGGCTCTCGGGCGCCGCGCCATATTCCATGGTGTCGATCAGGTCGGCGATGGAAGTCATGTGCGTTGGTCCTTACGCGATGGCGTGGCGGTGGCCGGCGGCGTAGCGCCCGGTGACGTGATGTTCGAGCTGCCGCTCGATATCGGCCAGCATCGAGGAGGCGCCCAGCCGGAACAGGTCCGGCCGCAGCCAGTCATTGCCCATCTCCTCCTTCATCAGGATTTGCCAGGCGAGCGCGTCTTTCGCGGTCTTCATCCCGCCGGCCGGCTTGAAGCCGACCCGGTTGCCGGTCGCCATCTCATAATCGCGGATCGCCCGCACCATGACCAGGCTGACGGGCAGGGTGGCGTTGACGCCCTCCTTGCCGGTGGAGGTCTTGATGAAGTCGGCGCCCGCCTGCATCGCCACCACGGAGGCAGCATGGACGTTGCGCAGCGTTTCGAGGTCGCCGGTGGCGAGGATCGCCTTCAGATGCGCATGGCCGCACGCCTCGCGCATCCGCGCGATCTCGTCATGGAGCGCCTGCCAGTCGCGCTTGAGCACATGTTCGCGGGTGACGACGATATCGATCTCCCCGGCGCCCGCCTCGACCGCGTAACGGATCTCGGCCAGCCGGATGGCGAGCGGCGTCAGCCCGGCCGGAAAGCCGGTGGCGACCGAGGCGACCGGAATGGACGTGCCCTCAAGCGCGGCGACCGCATGGGGCACCATGGTCGGATAGACGCAGACCGCGCCCGTCGTAAGACCCATATCGGCGATGCCCAGAGCGTCGATGATGTGGGGCGCCAGCGGCCGGCGCGCCTTGGCGCACAGGCGCCGCACGCGGCCCGCGGTGTCGTCGCCGGCGAGCGTGGTCAGGTCGATGCAGCGGATCGCGTTGACCAGCCAGGCGGCCTGGTTGGCCTTCTTGACCGAGCGGCGCCCGGTCAGCGTCGCGGCGCGGCGTTCGGCCGCCGGCCGGTTGACGGCATGGCCCTCGAACATGTCCGGGGCCAGCGCGATGCCCCGGTTGCGCGCCCGGTTGTGGTCGGTGGGCGGCGGTTCGGTGCCGTTCGGCGCGGCCGCCATGTCTTCGAGCGCGTTCATAGCCGGCCCTTTCGAAAATCGACAAAGCGGTTCAACAGCACCGCGGCGACGATGATGATGCCCGTTGCGGCCATCTGGTGGAACGAGCCGAGCCCGAGCAGGTTGAAGATGTTGCGTAGCACCTGCAACAGCATGACCGCAAACACGGGTTCCGATGACGCTGCCGCGCCCGCCGAACCGGCATCGCCGCCTCCGAGCCGCGTCACGGCTCTCGACCGAGCAATCCTGTTTGAAAATCAAAGGGCCATGGGCCGGAATCGGCGTGTCATGCCAAGCCGGCGGTTCGGCCAGACGGGCCGCGCACGGGATCCAAGCGCAAATGCGCATCGGCAAGGATCGGCGGCGCGACTTCGCAAAACAAAGCCGGCGCCGCAAACAACGGCGCCGGCTCCCGACGGTGGAGGCCGTCAGCCGTGCTCAGGCGTTCCGCCAGTCTTCCAGATACTCGATGAGCCAGGCATCGACAGGGATCTCGGCGAGCGCGACCTTGGTCAGCTTGTCATAGTCGACGGGGGTCTGCGCCACCGCGTCCTTGCTCCAGCTGCACGCCGAAGCAACGGTGGCGCCGGCCAGAAGGAACGCGGCCGTCAGGGATACGGTCTTCATCCGCATGGGACAGTCTCCTCGATTGACGTCTCATAAGGGAACGTTGCCAAGCTAAGGCGAAACCGACCTCGCGCAAAGGGCGCAGATGCCCGCCAATTGTTACCGGGACGCGCAAGGGACCGGCGGCGCAACAAATGGTTAACCGTCGCGGCGATAGAGCTTGGAACGAGCGAACGCAGAGGAGCCGGTCCGACGCGATGTCCCAAGCCACCGAGATTGTCGATGCGCAGTTCGAGACGGTCGGGCGCCCGGCGGTTGCAACACTGCGGCCTTTGCCGGATGCCCCTCCGGCCCGGGGGCTGGGCCTGTTCCGGCGGTCCCGCGGAAAAACGGACAAGGGCCGCGAACCCATGCCGCTGCCCCTCTTCGCCGCGGTCGCCGCGCTGAGCGCGTGCCTTGCCTTCTACGCCGCCGGCGGTCACGCGCTGCTCGGCGCGCCGGGCACCGCCGGCCCGGCCACGGCGCAGGCGACACCGATCGCACTCGATCGCGTGGCGACCCGGGTCGACACGTCGGGCGGACGCGCCGTCCTGGTGATCCATGCCGGCCTCGTCAACCGGGGCGCGGCGACCGTCCGCGTGCCCCCCGTCGCCATCACGTTCGGCCGGGCCGGCGCAAGCGGATCGGTCACCCATACCCTCGTGCGCGGCGAACGGCTCGCGCCCGGCGAGCGCATGGCCTTTACAAGCCGCCTGCCGGCGCGCGATCATGCCGGCATCGCGCCGCATATCGCACTGGCTCCCATCCGCTGAACCATGCAGATCGTCCGAGGAAAGCGTATCGAAGTGCTCTTCCCCGCCTCGGCGATCGCCCGGCGCAATCTCGAACTCGCCAAGCAGATCGCCGAGCGCGACTATGAGGATCTGCTGGTCGTGTCGATCCTCAAGGGCTCGTTCATCTTCGCCGGCGACTTGATCCGCGCGATGCACGACGCCGGCATGTCTCCGGAGGTCGAGTTCATGATGCTGTCGGCCTATGGGGCCGGCACCCAGGCCGGCAAGGTCCGCCTGCTGCGTGACATCGACAGCGATGTCGAGGCGCGCGACGTGCTGCTGATCGACGACATTCTGGAATCGGGCACGACGCTGACCCATGCCCGCCGCATCCTGCTCGATCGCGGCGCGCGTTCGGTGGCGATCGCGGTCCTGCTGGACAAGCGCGTCCGGCGCAGCGCCGACACGCCGCTCGATGCCGATTTCATCGGATTTGAGTGCCCCGACCATTTCGTGGTCGGCTACGGCATGGATGTCGGCCATGCCTTTCGCGAACTGCCCTATGTGGGCATCGTAAGGGGGGATGCGTGACCATGGCCCACATACTGGTTGTCGATGACGATGCCTCGGTGCGCGGCTTTACGGCGCGCGCGCTGACGCTGGACGGCCATCGCGTGGATCAGGCCGACGATGGCGATCTGGCGCTCGAACGGATCGCCGCGCGGGCGGGCGGCTATGATCTTGTATTGTCGGACATCCGCATGCCCGCCATGGACGGCATCACCATGGCCAGGAACGCCGTCAGGGGCTTTCCGGATCTGCGCGTGCTTTTGATGACAGGCTACGCCGGGCAGCGCGAGCGCGCCGCCGATGTCGACAGGATCGTGGTCGATGTGGTGCCCAAGCCCTTCACCCTTGCCGAGATCCGCGGCGCGGTGAGACGGGCGTTGTCGGCCTGATACCGCTGCGGGTCCCGATCCGCCTCACGCGTGGGCGGCGGCAGGATTGTCGCGCATCAGCGCGGCGCGCAGCTTTTCGAGCGCCCGGCTTTCGATCTGCCGGACCCTCTCCTTGGAAATGCCCAGCTCCAGACCCAGCGATTCCAGCGTCGCCCCGCTCTCGGACAGGCGACGCTTGGCGATGATCCGCATCTCGCGCTCGTTGAGCACGCCCATGGCCTGCCTGAGCCAGACGGCGCGTCGTTCGGTATCGATACGCTCCTCGACCAGCTCGTCCTGAAGCGGTCGGTCGTCGACCAGGAAATCCATGCGCGTGGCGTTTGAGCCCTCATCGTCGGAAAAGGGCTGGCTCAGCGACGTGTCCGGCCCCGACAGGCGCGAATCCATCAAGGCGACGTCCTTTTCTCCAACGCCGAGCGCCTCGGCGATCTGCCGGTACATGGCCGGCTGGGAGATCGGCTCGTCCGAGCGGCTGAGCCTGGCGCGCAAGCGACGCAGATTGAAGAACAGCGCCTTCTGCGCCGACGAGGTGCCGCCGCGCACGATCGACCAGTTGCGCAAAATATAGTCCTGCATCGAGGCGCGAATCCACCAGGTGGCATAGGTCGAAAAGCGCACTTCGCGCTCCGGCTCGAACCGGGCCGCCGCTTCGAGCAGGCCGACATAACCCTCCTGGATGAGGTCGTTCATCGGAAGGCCGAAGGTGCGGAACTTCGAGGCCATCGAGATGACAAGGCGCATATGCGCGGTGGTGATCTTGTGCAGCGCCTCCTGGTCCTGCGCCTGCTTCCAGCGCACGGCGAGCGCATGCTCCTCGTCGCGCTCAAGGTAGGGGGCGTTCATGGCGATCCGCACCATGTCGCGTCGTGCCGGTTCGGACTTCATCGCGCTCTCCCTTGCACTCCGCTTCGGCCACTTCGTCAAAGGTCTACGCGCCCGATCCTCCGCCGGTTCAAACTTTCGTCCAGTTTCCCGACGCGGCCCCGCCCTGGTCGGCTACGCCATGACGGCCATCGCCCGTTCGGCGCCGGTCGCGGCACGAAAAAACCGGCGCGGAGCCCGCGCCGGTTCGTTCAAATCCCGCCATGCAGAAGGCGTCAGGCGGCCTGCTCCTGGGAACCCGCCTCATCGTTCTCGGCCTTGGCGGCGCGCTTGGGACCCATCTTGAGATTGGTCTCGATCAGCCGCACGGCCTCGGTCTCCGACACCTTCTTGACCGCGGCGATCTCGCGCGCCATGCGGTCGAGCGCGGCCTCGTAGAGCTGGCGCTCGGAATAGGACTGTTCGGGCTGGTTCTCGGCGCGATACAGGTCGCGCACGACCTCGGCGATCGAGATCAGGTCGCCCGAATTGATCTTTGCGTCATACTCCTGGGCGCGGCGCGACCACATGGTGCGCTTGATGCGGGCACGGCCCTGCAACACCTTGAGCGCACGGTCGACGAAGCCGCTTTCGGCGAGCTTGCGCATGCCGATCGACAGCGCCTTGGCGACGGGCACCTTGAGGCGCATCTTATCCTTCTGGAACTCGATGACGAACAGCTCCAGCGTATGTCCGGCCACTTCCTGTTCTTCGATGGCCGTGATCTGGCCAACGCCGTGCGCGGGGTAGACGATGTACTCGTTCGTCTTGAAACCCTGGCGCTGAGACGGTTTCTTGGGCGAAGATGCCATTCTTTTTTACTCCCTGCCGGACGATACATGTCGGGCCTTGGTTGCGGCAAATGCCGGTCATGAATGTCGTCCGCGCATGACAAGGCCGGATGCGACGGTTCCGGTCGGAGAAACCCCAACCTACACCGATCGGACCCGGCTCAAGACCTCAAGAGGGAGCACCCGCAAGGCACGGCATCGTGGCGAAAAACGACATTGTCAAACATTTAACATTTTCAAGGCGCTTTTTCAACGATCGCCGTCCGGATTGCGCCCGTTTGACGCGCGATCGAAGCGCGTGGTTAACCAAGCGCCGCCGGACGCCGCCCTGCCGCGGCCGGCGCGCGTCAGTCACCCTCTCCGGGCTCGGCGGAGAAATACGCCTCGAACTTGCCGGCCTTGCCGTCATAATCGTCGGCCTCCGGCATCGCGTCCTTCTTGATCGTGATGTTGGGCCATTTGTCGGCATATTCGGTGTTCAGCTTGAGCCAGGCGTCAAGACCGGGCTCGGTATCCGGCTTGATCGCGTCGGCCGGGCATTCCGGCTCGCAGACACCGCAATCGATGCACTCGTCGGGGTGGATGACGAGCATGTTTTCGCCTTCGTAGAAGCAATCCACCGGACAGACCTCGACGCAATCGGTGTATTTGCAGCGAATGCAATTGTCGGTCACGATATAGGTCACGGTGTCACTCCAGGTTCACACCCCGCAAAGTTGACTTAAAAGGTTCTGTTATCGCGCACAAGGCCGGGCGGGGATGAGATGGCGGCGGGCCTTTTCCGACTTTAGAACAATTCTACGGTGGTTTACCTGGCGGGCTTTCACCACGTTCGGCGGCCGGGATCAAGCCTGTCCAGGGCTCTGCGTTCCTTCTTCGTCGGCCTGCCGGCGCCCTGCTCCCTCAGAGAGGCCGGCGCATCGAGAACCGAAGCCGGCCGTTCGGGCGGCGGCGGGCTCAGGTCCTCGTAGAGCAGCCGCGCTTCGGGCACCGGGCCGCGCCGGGTCCCGCAGGCGACGATGCGGTAGACCAGCACGCGACGACCGGTGTTGATCGTCAGGACACCGCCGGCGCGCACGGGACGGCTGGGCTGGGTCGTCTTGTCGCCATCGATGCGCACGCCGCCCGAGGCGACGAGCCCGGCGGCCAGCGAGCGCGACTTGACCACACGGGCGAAGAACAGCCAGCGGTCGAGCCGCTGACGTCCGGGCGGCGCGACCCGGTTCATTTGGCGAGCCGGTCCTTGAGGGCCTGCAGCTTGGCGAAGGGAGAGTCGGGATCGGCGGCCCGCTCGCGCCCGGGCGGCCGGGACTTCACCGCGCCCGGCCCCTCCGGCGCGCGCTTGGAGCCCTTGCGCGGGCGCTTGTCCTTGTGCCGGCCCGCGCCGTCCGCAGCGCCCTTTCCGCGCCCCTTTGCGTTGCGGCCGCGCGCCTCGCTCTCGCCGCGCGGCGATGCCCGCTGGCCGGAGCGCCGGTCAGGACGGCGGCCGCCCGATCCCTGGCTCCAGACCAGGACCGTCGGCGAGCGGGCCGGCGCATCGGACGCCGGCGGGTCGCGGTCGGCCGCGCGCGCGGCGGCATCGGCCAGGGCCGGCCCGCCTTCCTGCGTGTGCGTGCCGGGCTCGGCCGAGGCCGGCGATGCGTCCGGCGGCGCCGTGCCCGGACCGGCGCCATCGGCGGTCGCATCGGAGGTCGGTTCCGCTTCATCGGCGATGGCGTCCGCGTCCGCCGGCGTTTGGGCCGCCTGCGCTTCGCCGCCGCCCGATTCGGCGTTCGCGGCGGTTTGCGGACCGGGCTCCGGCTCTGCCCGTGGTCCGTGTCCGGCGCGCAACGCGGCGAGATGAGCGTCCGCCTCGTCCGCGCCGACCGCCTCATGGCGATAGCCGAGCGCCTTGAGCACCTCGGTCATGTCGTCCGTGGTCGCGCCGAGGATCGACAGCATGGCAGGGGTGACGACGAACCTGCCGCGGCCATAGGCGCCCTCGGGCAGCGTGTCCGTGCCCGGCTTGAAGAAGATGCAGGGCCGGATCAGGTCGGCGAGCCGTTCGAGAATATCGACGCGCACCGCGCGCGGACCCAGATGCCGGTAGCCGGCCAGCTTGAAGAAGTCGCGGTCAAAGCCCTGATCGGTGACCAGCGATGTCCGCCCGCTCGCGAGCAGGCCGACCACGTCGCCATAGCCGGCCTTCTCGCGTCCATCGTGGCGGATCGCCCAAAGAAGGGTCATCAGGCCCGCCGGCGCCGGCTTGATCAGCGCCGGCACGAAGATGTGATAAAAGCCGAAGCGCGCGCCATACCGGCGCAGCGCCGCGCGGCCGTCCTGGTCGAGCGCCTTGAGATCGGAGGCGATCTCGCGGCGCTGGACGATGCCGTGGTTCTCGATCAGCCGGAACGCGATGCCGCGGGCGATGCCCGACAGTTCGTCCGCCTTGCCCAGATCCGCCAGCGGCTTCAGGTGGGTTTCGATGTGGTGGGCGACGAACCGCTCGGCGCGCGCGCGCACCCGATCGAGCGGGGCGCCGCCGAGCTGTTCGTCGGCAAAAAGGATCAGACGCGGAGAAAGCCACGCCTCGCCCGCCGCGAGCGATCCGACGGGCGCGCCCAGCCAGCGCAACAGACCGTCCATGCCGATCGCCAGATCGCCGTTCGGGCATGCCCCGAAACGCTCCGCGCGCGTCTCGAATTCGCCGGCCAGCGCCTTTTGCGCGGCCGCGCGGACGGCCTTGGCGTCCTCGCCTTGCGCGCTCTGGTCGGCGGTGAAGCGAAAACCGTCCAGCTTCCCCACATGGTGGCCCTCGACCTCGACGTCGCCGGCCGGGCTGATCTGCGCTTGCATGGTCCCGTTCTCTTTCAGGCGCTTCATGAGCACCGATGTCCTGCGGTCAACGAAGCGTTTCGTCAAGCGCTCGTGCAGCGCGTCGGAGAGTTTATCCTCCACCGCGCGCGTGCGCTCCTTCCAGTGAACCGGGTCGGCGAGCCAGCCGGGCTGATGCGACACATAGGTCCATGTCCGGATCTGCGCGATGCGGTGCGACAGCGTGTCGATCTCGCCGTCGGTGCGGTCGGCGCGCCGCACCTGCTCGGCCATGAAGGACTCGTCGACATGGCCGTGGCGCACAAGGTCAACGAAGATCGACGAGATGATGTCGGCATGCTGCGCCGGCGCGATCTTGCGATAGTCCGGAAGGGCGCACACCTCCCACAGGCGTTCGACGGTCGCCGCGCCGGTGCAAAGCCCGGCGACGTCCGCGTCGCGCGACAGGAAGTCGAGCGCGCGCTGGTCGACCGCCGGCAGTGCCCGCGTCAGGCCCGGCAGGGCTGGCACGTCGTCGAGCGACGCCTTGAGCGCGGCGATCGAGCCGAAGTCGAGCCGCCGGTTGCGCCATTGCAGGACCCGAAGCGGCGAGAATTCGTGCCCCTCGATCCGGCGGACGAGTTCGTCGTCGAGCGGGGGCACCCGCGCCGAGACGCCGAACGTGCCGTCGCGCACGTGCCGGCCGGCCCGGCCGGCGATCTGGGCCATTTCCGGCGGCGTCAGATCGCGAAAGGTGTGGCCGTCGAACTTGCGCAACTGGGCGAACGCGACATGATCGACGTCAAGGTTCAGGCCCATGCCGATCGCGTCGGTGGCGACCAGATAATCGACATCGCCGGACTGGAACAGCGCCACCTGCGCATTGCGCGTGCGCGGGCTGAGCGCGCCCATCACCACCGCCGCGCCGCCGCGCTGGCGGCGGACCAGCTCGGCGACGGCGTACACCTGGTCGGCCGAAAAGGCGACGATCGCCGACCGGCGCGGCAGCCGGGTCAGCTTGGCCGGGCCGGCATAGGCCAGATGCGACATTCTGGGTCTCGACGTGATGTCGATGCCCGGCAACAGACGGCGCAGCAAAGGTTCGATGGTCGCCGCGCCCAGCAGGAGCGTCTCTTCCCGGCCGCGCACGTTCAGGAGCCGGTCGGTGAAGATGTGGCCGCGCTCCAGATCGCCGGCAAGCTGCACCTCGTCTATGGCGAGGAAAGCCGCGCCGGTCTCGCGCGGCATCGCCTCGACCGTGCATACGGTAAAGCGCGCCCCGTCCGGAACGATCTTTTCCTCGCCGGTCACGAGCGCCACGCTCCCGGCCCCCACCTTCTCGGCCACCCGGCCATAGACCTCGCGCGCCAGAAGCCGCAGCGGCAGGCCGATCACGCCCGACGAATGGGCGACCATGCGCTCGATCGCCAGATGCGTCTTTCCGGTGTTGGTCGGGCCGAGGACGGCCGTCACGCCATGGCCGGCCGACGCCGCCGGGGCTTGACGGTCGGATGAAGGCATGAACGGCGGATCGTGGGTAAGCATGGCGGTTCTGTTCTTAGAGCCTTTCATGCTTGGATGGAATTGTTCTGCCGGAGAGGTTTTGCGGCAAGGCCGAGGAACGCCGCGCAGCGCGTAGCCCCGCTACGCGTTGCGCGTCTGTCCTGCCGGATCATCACGCAGACCGCAAAACAGAACTGTTTCCATACAAGCATGAAAGGCTCTGGTGCCGCGCAGATAGGGCGCCCGGCGGGCCGATACCATGGCAAGGGCCGCGATAAAGGTTGCAAACGGGAAAAATCCGCCCCCCGGAGACAACCTCCGGTTTGTATCCGTTAACAACCGGAACGAGTCTGGAACGAATCGCTTACGAATCGCTGACTCGCATGGGTTGCAGATTTGTTCCACACCAGATGTGGTGCCGACGCGCGGACCACATACCATAAATAGCGCGGTGGACGGCGTCATCGTGCCGTCATCGACCCGGTCGTTAACGGTTTGCCAGCATCGACGGCCGGATGCGGCGCACATACGGTAAAGGCTTGAGTTGAAACGATTTCATTTACCGTTCATTAACCATGAAACGCCGCATCCCGCCCCTTTTCGTTAAGGTTCGGAACCGGCCGGGAACGAACCGGCGACGAATCGCCGCCGGAACGGTGTTGGCGCTTTGTTCACACAATATGTTGGGGGTCGGCACGGCGCTCCGCTACAACCATGGCGATTCCCGCGCCGGCCCGGCCGCCGGATTTGCCCCGCCGCGTTAACCAAATGCACGCCTGGATAGCGGTGACGCGCCTGCTCAACCTCCGTCACGGGCGGCGAGCGCCGCATCGATCAGCGCGAACGCGTCGGGGCTTGCCCAGTGAGCGGGGCCGTTCATGTTGGCGATCACGCAGTCATTGTCGTCGATCAGGAGCGTGACGGGCAGGCCGAGCGCCAGGCCCTGGCGGCGCAGACTGTTGAACACGCCGATCGTCGGATCGTGATAGAAGGCCATCTCATCGACGCCGATTTCATCGAGAAAGGCACGCGGCTTGTCGGCCGAGCCGCCATCGACGGAAATCGCCACCACCTCGAAATCGGCGCCGCCGCGCGCCACCTGAAGCGCTTCGAGCCAGGGCATTTCCTCGCGGCACGGCGCGCACCAGGTCGCCCACAGATTGACGAGGCGCAGCCTGCCGCCGGTATCGGCCATGGTGATGGACGCGCCCGAGCCGTCGTTGAAGGCCAGGGCGGACAGGTTTTCGGGCGTATCGCGCACGAGCATGGCGGCGACATCGCCGGTCAGATAGGGCTCGATCGCCGCGCCCAGGGCCGGCGTCGCCGCGCAGGAACCGGCCGCCGCGGCCTGTGGGCCGTTGTCAGGAGCCCCGCGGCTCCCGTATAGGGCCACCGAACCCAGCGCCGCGCCGACGGCGAGCGCAAATGCTGCGATCAACACGATCGTCATGCCGCGCCGGCCCGCCTTGCCCTTGTCCTGTTCCGGGAACCGATTGTCCATGTCGCACCCATTCAATTCCAAAGAGGACGCCGACGGGGCGTCCAACCAAATGTGGGGCGGCCGTTTCGCCGCCGGCCCCGCCGCCGTCATGGAAGAGATAAACGCCTCGATCGATTTCGACCGGGCGCTCTACGGCCAGGACATTGACGGGTCCGCCGCCCATGCCACCATGTTGGCGGCGATCGGCATCATTTCCAGTGACGACCGCGACGCGATCATCGCAGGCTTGAACGCGATCCGGTCGGAAATCGAGGCCGGAACGTTCACGTTTTCGCGCGCGCTTGAGGATATTCACCTGAACATCGAGGCACGCCTGACCGAACTGATCGGCCCGGCGGGCGGGCGCCTACACACGGCGCGCTCGCGAAACGACCAGGTCGCGCTCGACTTCCGCATGTGGACGCGGGACGCATTGCGCGACACCGAGGCCGCGCTCAAGGGCCTGATCGCGACCCTCATCGACCGCGCCGAGGAGCATGCGGGCACGGTCATGCCCGGCTTCACCCATCTTCAGGCGGCCCAGCCGGTCACGTTCGGCCATCATTGCATGGCCTATGTGGAAATGTTCGGGCGCGATCTCTCGCGGGTGCGCGATGCGCTCGCGCGCCTCGATGAATGCCCGCTTGGCGCGGCAGCGCTCGCCGGCACGGGCTTTCCGATCGACAGGCACATGACCGCAAAGGCGCTCGGCTTCAGCGCGCCCACGCGCAACTCCATCGACACGGTTTCGGACCGTGACTTCGCGCTGGAGTTCCTGTCGGTCGCCTCGGTCTGCGCCACGCACCTGTCGCGGCTTGCCGAGGAAATCGTCATCTGGTCGACGCCGCAGTTCGGCTTCGTCGCCCTGTCGGACGCCTTTTCCACCGGCTCGTCGATCATGCCGCAGAAGAAGAACCCGGACGCGGCCGAACTGGTGCGCGCCAAGACCGGGCGGATCAACGGCGCGTTCATCGCCCTTGCGACCGTCATGAAGGGTCTGCCGCTCGCCTATTCCAAGGACATGCAGGAGGACAAGGAGCAAGTCTTCGACGCGGCCCGGTCGCTGGAGGTGGCGCTGGCCGCCATGAGCGGCATGGTGGCCGACCTGACGGTCGACAAGGCGGCGATGAGGAAGGCCGCGGGCGCCGGCTATTCGACCGCGACCGATCTGGCCGACTGGCTGGTGCGCGAACTGGGCCTGCCGTTCCGCGAGGCGCACCATGTCACGGGCCGCGCCGTGGCGCTGGCCGCCGAACGCGGCGTCGGGCTCGAAAGGCTGTCGCTGGACGAGCTTCGCACGATCCATGCCGACATCACCGACGATGTGTTCTCGGTGCTGACCGTCGCAAGGTCCGTTGCCAGCCGGACCAGCTTCGGCGGCACGGCTCCGCGCGAGGTGAGGAAACAGGTCGGGTTCTGGCGCAAGCGGCTGATGAAGATGAAGTGAGGCCGCCGCACCCGGCCTCCCCCTTGCAACGCCCCTTGATTTGCCGCACACAGCGCCCGTCGCACAGTTAACGGACAAGGCCGATGCTCGCCCGCACGCTTCCGACCCGCGCCGCTCTGGCCGCACTCCTGCTCGCGCTCGCCGCGTGCGGGCGCGCGGGGCCGCTTGAGCCACCTCCGGCGAGCGCGACGGCGACGGTCGGCGCGGCGGCGAAGGCGGAAGCGGAAGCGGGCGCACCGGCGGACGGGGATCGCCCGTTCATCCTCGACGCCCTGATCGAGTGAGCGCGGGCGCGTGAACCACTTCCAGTATCGTGAGGGCGTCCTGCACGCCGAGGACGTGCCGGTGCCGGTGATCGCCGAGGCGGTCGGCACGCCCTTCTACTGCTATTCGACGGCGACCCTGACCCGCCATTACACCGTCTTCGCCGGCGCCTTCGCCGACATCGACGCGCTGGTGTGCTACTCCATGAAGGCCAATTCGAACCAGGCGGTCCTGGCGACGCTGGCTCGGCTCGGGCGCCGACGTCGTGTCCGAGGGCGAGTTGCGCCGCGCGCTCGCCGCCGGCATCGCGCCCGACAAGATCATGTTCTCGGGCGTCGGCAAGACGGGCGGCGAGATGGACGCCGCGCTCGCCGTCGGCATTCACTGCTTCAACGTGGAATCCGAGCCCGAACTGGAGCTTCTTTCGGCGCGCGCCGTCGCCGCCGGCAAGACCGCCCCGGTCTCGATCCGCATCAATCCCGATGTCGATGCGAAAACGCACGCCAAGATCTCGACCGGTCGCAAGCAGGACAAGTTCGGCATCTCGTGGGACCGGGCACGCGCGGTCTATCGCCGCGCCGCCGGACTGCCGGGCCTGCGCGTCATCGGCATCGACATGCATATCGGCAGTCAGATCACGGCCTTGCAGCCCTTCGACGATGCCTTCGCCCTTGTGACCGAACTGGTCGGCCGGTTGCGCGCCGACGGCCACGCGATCGAACATGTCGACCTGGGCGGCGGCCTCGGCATCCCCTACCGCACCGACAACGACCCGCCGCCGCTACCGGACGATTATGCCGATATCGTCAAGAAGCATGTCGCGCCGCTCGGCGTGAAGACGATCTTCGAGCCCGGCCGGCTGATCGCCGGCAATGCCGGCATTCTGGTCACCTCCGTCCTTTATCTCAAGGAGATGGAGAACAAGAATTTCCTCATCGTCGATGCCGCGATGAACGATCTGATCCGGCCGACGCTCTACGATGCCTGGCACGAGACGTCGCCCGTCGTCGAACCGGCGCCGGACGCCCCGCGCGTGACCGCCGATCTGGTCGGCCCGGTGTGCGAATCGGGCGACTATCTGGCCCATGACCGCGATCTCGCCCGCCCCGCGCCGGGCGATCTGTTCGCGATACGCTCGGCTGGCGCCTATGGCGCGGTGCAGGCGGGCACCTACAATTCGCGCCTTCTGGTGCCCGAGGTGATCGTCCATGGCGACAGGTGGCACCTGGCGCGGCCGCGCCCATCCCATGCCGATCTGATCGGCATGGACAGCGTGCCGGGCTGGCTGTAACGCGGCCACCGCCGGCCATCCCCGGCGCTCGCAAAGGTTGCAGACTGACGCAAGCGTGAGCGGTTTTCGCCTCGCCAAAGCCACATATGCTGCTATGTTCTGCGCGGTGAGACAGGGACATCGCATCATGGCCGAACGTCCATCCACCGCCAAGCCCGCCCAAGGCCGGAATATTGCGCGCGTCAATGGCGGCGCGCGCCTGGGGTTCGCGCGCTGGTTCAGCCGTGCCGTTATCGTCGCCGAGCGCGTCGCGCCGCTGGTCCTGCCGCTGGTTCTCGTCGCCTGCCTGTTCATGGTCCTGTCCTGGTTCGGCTACTTCCGCGCCGTGCCCGATACGGTGCGGATCGCATCCGGCATGGCCTTGGCGGTCGCGGGCCTTGCCGCGCTGTGGCCGCTGCGCGGGCTCGTCCTGCCGGGCGGTTTCGACGTCGATCACCGGCTCGAACGCGACAACCGGCTCGCCCACCGGCCGATCACCACGCAGGGCGACACGCTCGTGCGCGCGGACGATCCGTTCGCCCGCGCCCTGTGGAAGGCGCACCAGGAACGGATCGCCAAGAGCGTGGGGCGGATTCAACCGGTGCGCGCCCGCACGACGATCCCGGCGCGCGATCCCTGGGCGCTGCGCGCGCTCGCGCCGCTGCTTGTGGTCACCGCGTTCGCCTATTCGTTCGCGCCCGGCGGCGGCACGCTCATCGATGTCGCGCGCGGCCATGGCGCTGAAACGGCGGTGCCCGCACGGATCGACGCCTGGATCACGCCACCCGCCTACACCGCCATCGCGCCCGTCTTCCTGACCTCCGACCTCAATGCGGGCAAGGCAGCCTTCACCGTGCCCGAGGGCAGCACGATCACCGTCCGCATCGCCGGGGGCAACGGGGCCGAACAGGTCAGCTTTCCGGCACCGGATGCGATGGTGGCCGCGGGCGCCGGCGGCGACGGGCGGGCACGGGCGTTCGAAGCCAGGGTCGAGGCCGGCGGCGCGCTGTCCATCACCGATGGCGAACGCACGCTCGGCGGCTGGACCATCGCCATGATCGCCGATGAGGCACCGCAAATCGCCTTCGCCGAAGAAACGCCGCTCGAACGCGCCGCCAACGGCACGATCACGCTCAACTACACCGCGACCGACGATTATCGCCTCGCAGGCGCGCGCGCGCTGATCGAACTGGCCGGCCGCCGGGCCAACGGTGTGCGGCCGCTCTACGAGGCACCGGACCTGCCGCTCGGCCTGCCGCGCCGCAATGCGGAGAACGGGGCTGCGCGCACCGTGCGCGATTTGACCGAGCATCCCTGGGCAGGCGCCGAGGTTCGGCTGACGCTTCAGGCCGAGGACGATCTCGGCCAGACCGGCCGGAGCGCGACGCGCACGCTGGTGCTGCCCGGCCGCCCCTTCTCCGATCCGCTCGCGCGGGCGCTGATCGAGCAGCGCCGCGAACTGGCGCTCGATGCGGGCCGGCAAGCCGAAATCGTCGACCTGTTCGATGCCCTCATGCTCTACCCCGAGGAAACGATCGACAATGCGGCGCATTTTCTGGGCCTTTCGACGGCGCGGACCCGCCTTGCCGACGCGCGCGACGACGACCAGTTGCGCGGCGTCGTCGACTATCTTTGGGAGATCGCAAGGCAGATCGAGGATGGCGGGCTGACGGACGCCGAACGCCGCCTGCGCCAGACCCAGCAGGCGCTGCGCGACGCCCTGGAGCGCGGTGCGTCCGAGGCGGAAATCGCCCGGCTCATGGACGCGCTGCGCCAGGCGATGCAGGAGTTTTTGCAGGAATTCGCCGAGCGCGCGCTCAACGATCCGAACCTTGCCCAGCAGATGCCGCAGATGGGCGGGCAGGAGGTCGACCGCCAGACGCTCGATGAGATGATGGACCGGATCGAGGAGATGGCCCGGTCCGGCGCGCGCGAGCAGGCGATGGACATGCTGCAACAGCTCGAAAACATGATGAACAACCTTCAGATGGCGCGGCCCGACCAGCAGGGACAGGGCGAAAACCAGGCCCAGCGGCAGATGAACGAGTTGGGCGAGATATTGCGCGAGCAGCAGCAGCTCATGGACGAAACGTTCCGGCAGAACCGCCAGGGCCAGCAGGGGCAACAAAGCCAGCAACAGCGAGGTCAGCAAGGCCAACTGGACCGGCAGCAGCCAGGCCAGGGCCAGATGGGCCAGAGCGGCCAGGGCACGCCGCAGCCGGGCGGCCGGCAGCCAGGCCAGGGCCTTGAGGGTCTGGCGCCCGGCCAGCAGGCGCTGCGACAGCGGCTCGACCAGTTCATGGAGAGCCTGCGCGGCATGGGGATCGATCCGGGCGAGGATTTCGGTGAGGCGGGCCGCGCCATGGGCGAGGCCGGCAATGCACTGGATGGGAATGAGGGCGAACAGGCGCTCGCCGAACAGGGCAACGCCATGGATGCGCTGCGCCGGGGCGCGGGCGACATGATGCGGCAGATGCAGCAGCAGGCGATGAACGGGCGAGCCGGCTCGACGGAGCCCGGCGGCACCCGCAATGGCGGTGACCGCGATCCGCTCGGCCGGCCACAGCGGTCGTCGGGGCCCGATTTCGGCGAATCCGTCGACGTGCCCGACGAGATCGACGTGCGCCGCGCCCGCGAAATCCTCGAAGCCATTCGCGAGCGGCTGGGCAATGCCCTGTCACCGCGGCTCGAACGTGAATATCTCGAACGCCTGCTCGACCTGCGCTGATGTGCGTTGGCGCAAGCGGTCCGCCCGGCTCAGAGCGCTTCACCTTTTGGCGGCAGCGTAGCCGGCGTTGAGGAGATGGATCGGCGCATATGTTGCCAAATGTCCAAGACGGTTTCTTTGCGGGCATGGTTCACGCATCGATGCGCCGGCCGCTTTTCTTGTCGAACACGTGCACATGGTCGATGTCCGGCGCCAGCGCAACGGCGCTGCCGGGCGAGAGCGCGATCCGGTCCCTTAAGGCGAGCGTCAGGTGCTGCGCACCGACATCGACGACCACATGCGTCTCCGATCCGGTCGGCTCGACGATCAGGACGCTGCCGGCCAGGCCGCCGTCGGCGATCTTCAGATGTTCGGGCCGCACGCCCAGCACCAGCGCCTCGCCCTCGTCCGGCGCCAGACCGGCGGGCAGCGGCCAGCGCGTGCCGTCTTGCGCGCGCAGAACCATGCCGCCGCCGCCGCGCGCGGCCTTGCCCTCGACCAGGTTCATCGCCGGCGAGCCGATGAACCTGGCGACGAACACATTGGCTGGCCGGTCATAGACCTCAAGCGGCGTGCCCACCTGTTCGACGTGGCCGCCGCGCATGACGACGATGCGATCGGCCATGGTCATCGCCTCGATCTGATCGTGGGTGACGTAGATCATGGTCGATTTCAGCCGCTGATGCAGCGCCTTGATCTCGCCGCGCATCTGCACCCGCAACTGCGCATCGAGGTTGGACAGCGGCTCGTCGAACAGAAACAGCGCCGGATCGCGCACGATCGCCCGGCCCATCGCCACGCGCTGGCGCTGGCCGCCGGACAGCTCGCGCGGGAACCGGTCGAGCAGCGGCGCAAGATCGAGAATGCCGGCGGCGTGCTCGACCATCCGGTCGATCTCGGCGCGGCTGCGGCGCGACAGTTTCAGCGAAAACGCCATGTTGTCGCGCACGCGCATATGCGGGTAGAGCGCGTAGTTCTGGAACACCATGGCGATGTCGCGATCCTTGGGCAGAAGGTCGGTCACGATGGTGCCGCCGATCTGCACGTCGCCCTCGGTGAGGTCTTCAAGCCCCGCGATCATCCGTAAAAGCGTCGACTTGCCGCAGCCCGAGGGTCCGACCAGCACCAGGAACTCGCCGTCGCGCACCGAAAGATCGATGCCGTGCAGCACCTGCACAGCGCCGTAGCTCTTCCTGACATTGATGATGGCAACGCCGGCCATGTGTCGGCTCCCCTGCCCCGCCCTGACGCTCGGTGCCGTGTCAGCGCCCGCCGAAGCCGGCGCCCACGGTGATGCCGTTGTAGATCACCTGTTGCAGGATGATCGCCAGCATGATGCCCGGCAGCATCGACAATGTCGCGCCCGCCATGATGAAGTTCCATGCCGTTCCCTGCTGGGTCTGGAACATGGTCAGGCCCAGCGGCAGCGTCGCATGGTCCATCCCGTTGACGACGATCAGCGGCCACAGGAAATTGTTCCACTGGCCGATGAAGGTGAACAGAGCCAGCAGCCCGATCGCCGGCATCGCCAGCGGCAGGATGATGCTGACCAGGATGCGCAGCCGCGAGGCGCCGTCGATCAGTGCCGCATCTTCGAGTTCGCGGGGGATCGACAGGAAGAACTGCCGCAGCAGGAAGGCGCCGAACGAACTGAACGCCATCGGCAGGATGAGCCCCTGATAGGTGTTCACCCAGCCCAGATTGCTGACGATCAGGAACAGCGGGATCACCAGCAGCACCTGCGGGATCATCAGCGTGCCCAGATAGGCGATCAGGATGCCCTCGCGGCTCGGAAAGCGCAGTCGCGCGAACGCATAAGCGGCGAGCGAGGAGACGATGATGGTGATGATCGTCACCGAGCCGGCGACGATGGCGCTGTTGAGGAAGAAGCGGCCGAAGGGCAGTTGCAGCCACGCTTCGGCGAAATTGCCCCATTGGACCGCGCCGGGAAACAGGCGCACGGGCACGGCCAGAACCTCGGCATTGCTGCGCACGGCGTTGGAGACCATCCAGAACAGCGGGAACAGGAAGATCAGCGCGACGGCGATCAGCCCGCCATGGCTGACGATGTCGACGGCGCGTTTCATCGCCGGGCTCGACGCCCTGCGGCGCGGCCGCCTGACGGGCTTGGGCACCACGGTCTCACTGGTCATAATGCACCCATTTGCGCTGGAACCAGAATTGCAGCGCCGTCAGCGCCATGATCATCATGAACATGATCCAGGCCAGCGCCGAGGCGTAGCCCATCTGATAGCGCACGAAGCCGTTCTGATAGATGGCGAAGCCGAGCGTCGCCGTCGCCGAGCCCGGACCGCCATTGGTCATGACGAATATCTGGTCGAAGACCTGCAACGAGGTGATGGCCGTCATCACGGTGCCGAAGAAGATCGTCGGCGAGATCAGCGGCAGCCGGATGCGCCAGAACCGGTCCCAGGCGTTGGCGCCGTCGATCTTGGCGGCGTCGAGATAGCTCTGCGGCACAAGATCGAGCGCGGCGTTGAACAGCACCATGTTGTAGCCGACATTGGCCCATAGCGTGACGATGACGATGGTCTGCATGGCCAGATCGACGTCGAGCAGCAGGTTGGGCGCGTTGATCGCCATCGCATCGAAGGTGGAATCGAGCAGTCCGCCCGGCGTGAAGATCAAAAGCCAGACGATGGAGACGGCGATCGTCGGCGTGAAGGTGGGGATGAAGAAGATCACCCGGAACCAGCGCTGGCCGAACCTCAGGCTGGAAATCCACACCGCAAGCCCGACCGAGATGATCAGGTTCAGCACCAGATACTGGACCGTGAAGAACAGCGTGTTGCCCAGCACGGTATAAAAGGTCGGATCGGCGGTCAGAAGCCGGACATAGTTGGAAAGTCCGACGAAGCTCGGCGGCGCGAGAAGCTGCCAGTCGGTGAAGCTCATGGTGAGCGAAGCCACCATGGGCAACGCCATGAACGCCAAAAAGCCCAAAAGGCTCGGCAGCAGGAAGATCAGCGCGGTGCGCGCCTCGCGGCCGCGCATCACATTGCGGCGCCTGCGCGGCGCTGCGGCCGGTGTTGCCTGTATCGTCTCGTTCATGGCGGTCCGGGGCCCGGCCGCCGGCGCAAAGGCCCGCCGGCGGCGCGCCCATCGTTTACTGCGATGCCAGGCTCTGAATCGTTTGCATCGTTTCCTCGACG
This sequence comes from Roseitalea sp., assembly GCF_984466335.1. Lineage (NCBI taxonomy): Bacteria > Pseudomonadati > Pseudomonadota > Alphaproteobacteria > Hyphomicrobiales > Ahrensiaceae > Roseitalea > Roseitalea sp. The sequence continues at coordinate 25,409 of NZ_CFIFWG010000011.1, forward strand.
GTGGCATCGCCGGTAAAGGCCGGCACGAAGTACTGGTTGAGCAGGTTCTCGACTTCGTTCCAGTTGCCGGTGATGCCATAGACGGCCGCGTTTTCCAGCGAATAGGTCAGCGCCTCGGTCGCGCCGAACACGTCGGCGGCGGCCACCTCGTACCACAATGGCTGCTGGGCGATGCGCGAAGGCAGAGCGCGGCCCTGGCTGCCCAGATAGGCGGCCGCCTCCGGCCCGGTGAGCACCTGGATGGCGCGCCATGCGGCATCCTTGTGGTCGCTCGTCATCGCGATGCCGAAGCCGGAGCCGGCGGTGGCCGCCCGCAGCGGGCCGTCACCGCGCGGCATGGAGGTCAGGCCGAGTTCGAAGGCGACATTGGCGTTCTTGTTGACCATGTCCCAGGGGCCGGTGATCTGCATGGCGACATTGCCGGCGTCGAACCTGCCGCTGACCATGATGGCGGGATTGGCGCCGGTGACGATGGGCGCGGTGCCGCTCTCGGCGACCATGCCGATCAGCGTCGCCGCCGCCTCGATGGCGGACGGATCGGTCAGGTTCAGCGTGCCGTCCCCGGCCAGGTATGTCGCGCCCGTGGCGGTGGTGAAGACCGAAAAGTCGATCGGCGCCAGGCCGAAGCCATGGACGTCGTCGCCCGTCAGCGCTTCGGCCGCCGCAAGGAATGCGTCGACCGTCCATCCCGGCTCCGGCAGGTCGAGGCCGGCCTGCTCGAACATGTCCTTGTTGTAGAAGATCAGCCACGGGCCGACATCGTAGGGCAGGCCGTACAGTTCGCCGCCGAACGACATGCCGCCGACGATGGAGGGCACGAATGCGTCGATGTCAAAATCGTCCGCCTCCACGCGCGCGTTCAGCGGCTCCAGGATCGAATAGAAGTTGGGCATGCGCAGCGACTGCATGGAGACGATGTCGGCCAACTGCCCCGACGCCGCCAGCACCGGCAGACGCGTCCAGTAATCCACCCAGGGCGACGTCACCAGTTCGATCGTGATGTCGGGATGCTCTTCGGTCACCATGTCGGCGAGCCGCTCCCAGACCGCCGTTTCGGCCTCGTTGCCCGACCACATCTGCCATGTCAGCGCCACCTGCTCCTGCGCCAGGGCCGACGCGGCGGCAAGGCTCGCGCCGAGCATGAGGGCGCCTCCGGCAATCGATAGCTTTCTCACTGATCCACCTCCCGTTTTTGCAAGCATGTTTCGGGCCGCGCGGTTCTCCTCCCGGCGCGGCTCCGGCGATGTCAGCCCTTCAGGAACAATTCGACCACGGGCACCGTCACCTCCGGCGCGACCACCGGCAGCTCCAGCGTGATCATGCCCTCCGGCACGCTCACCCCGACATTGGAATCGACGTCCCTGCTCGGTTCCATCCAATGCACCTCGCTGGCATCGTGCAGGAACTGCGCATAGTCGACCCTGCCCGCCAGGCCGTCGATGTGAATGTGGCGGAACGGCCAGCTATAGACATGCAGATAGAGCCGGTTGCCGCGCTGGGTATACTTGCAGCCGTCGGGCGGCGTCAGCTCCGAGGGGCCGGCGCCGTAGATCGACCGGCCGTTCAGCGCCAGCCAGCGACCATAGACGTCGAGCGCGGCGCTGGCGCGGTCGTCGAACGTGCCGCGCCCGGTGGGGCCGATATTCATCAGAAGATTGCCGCCCAGCGCCACGGTGTCGATCAGCATCTTGACGAGCTGGCCGGCATCCTTCCACGTCGCCTCGTCGCGATAATAGCCCCACGAACCGCTGAATGTGTGGCACGCCTCCCAGGTCACCGGCTGCCCCTTGATGGCCGGCGCGACGCGCGGCGTATACTGTTCGGGCGTCGTTATGTCGGGCAGATAGCCTTCGTGATCGATCAGATCGAGCCGGTTGTTGACGATCGTGTCGGGCTGCAATTGGCGCACCAGCGCCAGCAGCTTCTCGCTTTCCCAATCGTTGCGGCCCTTGCCCGGCAGGCCGTCATACGCCCGGCCCGGATAGCTGAAATCGAACCACATCACGTCGACCTTGCCGTAGCCGGTCAGCAGTTCGCGCACCTGGTCGCGCATGTAGCGCGCGTAGTTGGCCATGTCGCATTGCGCGTTGCGCGCGGCCGCATCGGGATGGTTGCGCAGCGGGTGATAGATGTCGCTTGGAAAATCGGGGTGATGCCAGTCGATCAGCGAATAGTAGAAGCCGATCTTCAGGCCCTCGGCGCGGAACGCCTCGACGAACGGCTTGAGCAGATCCCTGCCATGGGGCGTGTTGGTCGCCTTGTAGTCAGTTACCTGACTGTCCCACAGGCAGAAGCCCTCATGGTGCTTGGCGGTCAGCACCACATATCTCATCCCCGCCTGCCGGGCGCGTTTGGCCCATGCGGCCGGATCGTAGAGATCGGGATCGAAATGGTCGAAATACTTCTGGTAGTCCTCGGTTGGAATCTCTTCGCGGCTTTTCAGCCATTCGTGCCGCGCGCCAAGCGCGTAAAGACCCCAATGAATGAACATGCCGAAACGGTCATGAACAAACCAATCCTTCTTGTCTTGCGGCAAGACAAGATCCCTGGCTGAGATCGTTGCGTTCATTTTTCCTCCCCTGCGATGATAAAAATCATCTTTTTCCGCTGAGCGATGAACAGGCTTTTGGAATCCGGCAGGGCGCGCCCTGATGCCGGACGCCTATGCGGTCGTCCTTCCTCCCGAAACCGCCATCGAAACGCCGACGATAGGGAAACGGATCGAGGTCAGGATGTCAAGTGGTCAGGCCAGCATGGACAAAGCGGGAGGCGCCATGTAAGGGGGTCTGCCGCGGCGCGTCCGTCTCATTCCAGCAGGACCCCGATTGGGCCATGAAACTGCAAGCCGTTTCTCATCGGAAGCTCTATGTCCAGATCGCGGACCAGATTCGCGATCTGATCGAGTCCGGCGCCGTTCAGGCCGGCGCGCAATTGCCGTCCGAGCGCGAACTGGCCGCCGATCTGCGCGTCAGCCGGCCGACCGTGCGCGAAGCGCTGATCGCGCTTGAGGTGGCCGGACTGGTGGAGGTGCGCGTCGGCGTCGGCGCCTTCGTCAAGGCCAGGCGAGGTCTTGCCGCCGCACTGCCCGAGCAGGGCCGTTCACCCATCGAGCTGATGCATGCGCGCACCTTGCTCGAACCCGAGGCCGCGGCCATGGCGGCCCGCAACATCGGCGAGGAGGGCAAGGCGAAGCTGCGCGCCACCGTCGAGACGATGCGCCGGGAAACCGCGGCCGGCCGCTGGTCGGCGTCGAGCGACCGGGCCCTGCACATGACCATCGCCGACGGGTGCGGCAATGCCGTTCTGCACGAGATCATCGGCAACATCTGGGCGTCGCGCGGCCAGGATCTCGACGGGCGCTTTCATTCCCATCTGGCCGCGATTCAGGATGTTCGCGTACACATCCTTGAGCATCACGAGGCGTTGGCCCGCGCCATACTGGACGGCGAGCCCGATGCCGCGCGGCAGACGATGGGTGCGCATCTGGACTATGTTGAAACGGCGATGGTGTCCGTCTGGGATTGAGCGGCCGGCTTGCTCGTTTTCGGCCGCTCGACGCGATCTTTCATTGCATTGTCCACCGGGGCGGACCGAGGGGACCGGCGTTGCCGTATCCGAGCGCTTTCGGCCTTGCGCGCGCTATTTGAGCCGGCTCTCCAGGATGGTGCCCACCTTGGCGCATTCGATGGCGATCTCGCGGATGAATTCGGCCAGCATGGGGCGCGATAACGCCTCTTCTTCGAGCGCGGCGATCGCGATATTGCGATAAAGCGGCTCCAGATCGCGAGGACGGATCTCCACGAGTTCGCCGCGTTCGAGTTCGCCCATGATCGTGGAGCGGACGAAAAACCCCAACCCCTCGCCGGTCAGCGCCAGCCGCCGGGCCGGGCCGGTCGGCACCTCGATGCTGGTAGGCGCGCGCCTGACGAGCGTGGTCGCGCCTTCGGGGTCGATCTGCCACCAGCGTTGCGAGATGACGCGGGGCACGAGTTCGAGCACCTCGGCAAGGAGCGGTGCCGCTGGCAGCCGCGCGGCCAGATGCGGAGCGAGCACAAGCGGCACGCTCTCGCGCATCACCAGCGCCGGGTAGAGCTCGGGGATCAGCGGATCGAGGTTGGGCCATGTTATGATGCCGATCTCGGCGGTGCGCTCGTGCAGCATCGAGATGATGTGATTGTGATTTCCCTCCTCGACAATGACGTCGACCTCGCCGTGACGGGCATGGAACCTGAGCAGGGAATCGCTGATGACCGCGGTGGCGATCGAACGGAGCGAGGCCAGATAGATGCGGCCTCTGTTGGCGCGCCGCAAGGCCTCGCGCCCCTCCTGGGCGGCGGCGATCATGCGGCGGGCATAAACCAGAAAGATGATGCCGTGATCGGTGATCGCCACGCGCCGGCCGCGCGTGAAAAGCGGCACGCCGAGACTGTCCTCCAGCGCGCGGATCCGCATGGAAACCGTGGCCTGCGTCACCTTCAGCCGGGCGGCGGCCTTGGTGAAGCTAAGGTCCCGGGCGACCCTGTCGAATGTCCGCAACTGCTCGATATCCATAAGATTCCTTTATCAAGCGCATTGAGATTACTTGGGTTGTGTTGACATAGCATCGGATTGCCAAATAGCAAAAGGTGGTGACGCGATGCTCATACGCTGTGCAAGGAAAGCGGATTTCACCCGGATCACCGAGATATTCCATGGCGGCGCAATAGGGGCAAGCGGCTGCCCCAGATCAGCTCATTTCGTTGCCCAGGAGAACGAGCGTCTGGTCGCATATGCAGCCTACCGCTGCCGGCCGGGGAGTGACGCGGTGATCGAAAACGATATTTTCCTTGGCGCCGGCGCCGACGACGAGCACTCCGTGGTCACTCTTTTGGCGACGCTTGTGGAGCATGCCCGCGTGCGCGGGTTCCGGCTGATGCTGGCAAGGGTGGACGTCGATGACGCGGCTGCGATCGCCGCCCATGAGCGGCTGGGCTTCATGCGGACGGGCATTTTGGGGTTGACCGAGCGCAACCGAACCATCGCCATGGCTCTCGGACTTGCCGGAGGCGAAGAGGCGATCCCCTGTCACACCATCATGTGACCGACCGGCGGCGGGCGTTTGCGCGCGGCGTGCAGGGTCGGATGCGCATCTTCTTGAGCCGAGCATCCTTCAAGACGTTGCGGCGAGTGAGGTCACAGCAGGCCGAACCGTTGCCGACCGCAGAGATCGCAAGGGCGCCGACGGCGAAGCGCGATATCTTCAAGGCATTCATGATTTAAAAATGGAGCGGGCGATGAGATTCGAACTCACGACCCCAACCTTGGCAAGGTTGTGCTCTACCCCTGAGCTACGCCCGCTCACGTCAGGCAGCCGCCGGACCGCCGCTTAATGGCGCAAGCCATCGGCAATTGCAAGTGCCTTCGCCAAGCGCCTTTCCAAAGCCCTTGCACGGCGCGGTTCCGCGCCGCGTCGCGTCGCAGGCGCGGCCTTGCGGTCGCCGGCGCGGTGCGCCACAAGGCGATGTTCCCGGCCCGGCCGACACAGGAGTTCGATCGTGACCCATCCGCCCAGATCGTCCGCCGATCTTCTCGCTTTCCTCGATTCCCTGTCGATCCGCACCCAGACGCGGGAGCACGCGCCGGTCTTCACGGTCGCCGAAAGCCGGGCGGTGCGCGAGGAAATCCCCGGCGGACACACAAAGAACCTGTTCGTCAAGGACAAGAAGGGCACCCATTTCCTGCTGACGGTGGGCGAACAGGCCGAGATCGACCTCAAGCGCGTCCACACGCTGATCGGCGCGCAAGGCCGGGTCTCGTTCGGCAAGCCAGAGGCGCTGATGGACCTGCTTGGCGTCGTGCCCGGCGCGGTGACCTGTTTCGGCGTGATCAACGACACCGGCAACCGCGTGCGGCTGATCTTCGACGCCGCCCTGATGGAGCAGGAGATCATCAACGGCCACCCGCTGCGCAACGATGCGACGACCTCGATCAGGCGCGACGATCTCAGGCGCTTCGTCGAGGCCACCGGTCATGACTTCACCGTCTTGAATCTCAGCGCCCCAGAGGCGACATAGGGACGAACCGACAAGACGCATCGCTCCGATGCCGGGGACCAGACCATGACATCCAACGACAATCCGTTCGCGTCCGGCGGCACCGCGGGCGGCTATGGCAATCAGACCGTCGCGTTCGGCGGCGCTGCGGACCCCGCCCCCGGCACGGGCCAGACCGAAGCGACCGGACCGCTCATCAAGGACACGACCACGGCCGATTTCCAGAACGACGTCATCGCCGAATCGCGCAACCAGCCGGTTCTGATCGATTTCTGGGCGCCCTGGTGCGGACCGTGCAAGCAGCTCACGCCGATCCTTGAGGCCGCGGTCACCAAGGCCGGCGGCAAGGTGAAGCTGGTCAAGATGAACATTGACGCCCATCCGGCCATACCCGGCCAGATGGGCGTGCAGTCCATTCCCGCCGTGCTGGCCTTCGTCGACGGACAGCCGGTCGACGGCTTCATGGGCGCCCAGCCCGAAAGCCAGGTCCAGGCCTTCATCGACAAGCTGGTCAAGATGGGCGGCGGCGGGGCGCAGGGCGCAGCGATCGCCGAGGCGCTCGCCCAGGCCGCAGCCGCCGCCGAGGCGGGCGATGTGAACGGCGCCGCCCAGATCTACGCCGCGGTGCTGCAACAGGAGCCGGAGAACGCCGCCGCCTATGCGGGCATGG